>VKHO01000042.1 GCA_011125455.1 Chlamydiales bacterium STE3
TGATGAAGAAAATGTGTTCCAATTTGTAGGTCAGATTACATTCTTTCCTTGGATCGGGTATATTGCTGAAATAGCTTAAAACTGAATCTCTAAACTCTTTAATATCAATCTCTTTTTCGAGATCGGTGTATTCATCTTTACGGGATTTTGAGGCCATACTTGCTTCCTTTGATATAAGCTATCAAAGGAGATGACCACGTATGAAATTTTTTATCAAGTATTTCTAATTAAAACCCCCTGCCCCTTTGAATGAGAGCTCTGTTATACTCAGACCAATTTCGGATACGATAAATCGGTTCATTTTGCATGGGTAGTCCCGTTTTCTTTCGTCAGAAACAGACTACTCCATGCTTTTTTTATTTACATGCTATTTTAAATTCGATGTGAGGGCTATTGTGCAACAAGGCCATTGTGTTTTGTATTTGTGTAAATTCTCACCCGCTCAGTAAAAGTATTATAAATCCAGCCATTTAATAAAACGTTTGTTCTTACTAGTAGAAGAGGTGAAGTAACTAAAAACCACATTTTCTGCTGCAAGAAATTTTAACTTTTTGATTGAGAGAGAGTTAGATTTTTTTTTATACAATTTATTAGGATATGCTTAACAATTATTATCGGGTTGCTTATAAACGTCTTAAATGTGACTCAATAAGAATGTTTAAATAACATTCCTAAAGTCAAAATTATTAAAACAAAAATTTTTTTTATAGATATATGTCTTCTAACTTTACTTATATAAATAGTGTACAGGATAGAAATGTTTTCTCTCATGAAAGGGTGAACAAAGCAATTTACAACAAAGATTCGAGATCTAATCTCTGTGATCTTGATGTACATAATATAGATGAAGCCAACTTGGATAGCGATTTTATCCAAAAAGCGAAAAGAAATGCTCGAAGTGTGGCTGTATTAGTGCACTTTAGTAACCTTATGCCACAGGCTAATGGAGATTATAAAATCAACGAAAAGAGGGTTAAAACTCTGAGAGAGGTTATTTCATCTTATTCGGATGCAGACTCTACAAAGCAACCTGATGAAGTCTCTCTAGCTCCAGATGTAAAGTTCGCAGATGAGCCCTGCTTTGGCTTTGCGACTGCTTTTTTAGTGGGCAAAGGAACAGTTTTCACAGCCGCTCACTGTGTCTGCGAGGATGAAAGTAACAAATTGAAAAGGGATTTGTCATCAATTCGGGTTGTTTTCAACTTTCAAATGCTCAGCGGAAATCAGGCTCCTCAGGTTATCCCCAAGGATAATGTATATAAGATCAAGAGCATCAAAGCGCATAGGTATACTGGATATTCTATGATAACCGAAGGCAAGGAGACTTTTAAAGATTGGGCCATTGTAAAGTTAGATAGGGAAGTTAAAGGTATTGACCCTTTAGAGGTTTCATTTGAAGATGTAGGGTATGATTCAGAAAACCCACAAGAACTCTACATGTTGGGACATCCTAAAGGTTTGCCATTAAAAATAGCCACCTCTGGCAAGGTAATTAAAAATGTCTATCTTGGCTTTGACGTAGAGAGTGGGAAAGAGATGGTATATAGAGATAGAAATCATCCCGATATTTTCTCAACAGACCTTCCAGCGTATAAAGGAAATTCCGGTTCACCTGTGTTTTCCGCAAAACATAGGGTTATTGGAATGCTTTTTAAAGGCAATGTAGATCATAAAAAAGAGGTGGGGGGTAAGGTAGTAAAAGCTCACCCTGTTAGTGATGAAGCTATTGAAAACTATGATTGGGGGTTATGTCAGAAAGTAGCCGAAATCCCCTTAAATAAGCGTTCTGTTGCATTAAAGGGATTATCCCTAAGGGGCCGAATAAGTGGATGGCGTTCTTTTTTGTTCGAAAGGCAGCTACAAAGGAGGATCCTTGAAGCCAAAGAAACATACGATCGGGAAGATAAAGCGACAAGAATACTTGCTGGGCTAGGTCTTGTTCTCTTTCCTTTAGCCCCAATTTTCGGTGTTATTGTTGTAGTAAAGACAAGCCAATCATCGGATAAACGCAGTGAAGTTTATGAAAAGGTAGAGAGAAAGTGGTTAAAAATAACAAAAGTACAAAAAATATTCAATCAGTACTATCCTCTCAATTACCAGGAAGCTTACTTAATAAGAAAGCACATTCCAGCCTCACTTACCCGGGAAGAGATGAAAAGATTATCCATTACAGCGAAAAATATGTGTGCATTTAGTGTTTCGTTTGAAAAAGCAAGCAAAATACAAGAAGTTGCATCTTTGTTTTTAAATAAATTCGCGCCAACAAAAATCCTAGAGTTGATTTCTTACGAAGAAATGAAAGGCTCAATATTTACCAGAGAAACGAGAAAAAAACTCTTGAAGCGGATGAGTTCAGTGCAAGCAGATGGGACCCTGCCTTCATTGGATGAGGCAATGACTAAAATCGACACAGAAGAAGATTCTGAAGTGGAAGATTCTGGAGAAGAAGCTTATAACGAGCTTAGGAAGATTTTCGAGAGAATGGTATAGAAGAAATCTCTCGGTATTCTGCCTAACAAAATTCACCACTTTTTGTTTAGAAAGCTAGTAAAGAATTGGAGGATTCCGTTCGAGAGGGAGTTGAGGTAGGCTCATAACGTATATTCCTCAAGCAGAAAAATATGTTTTTTTCTAAAGAAGAAAAGGTAAAACTTAATCATCTGACAGTTCATTTTTATAATGATAGATGTTGTTTTTGCCTTTCCTTTGAAAATATTGAGTACCTCTATGCCAGCTTGGGATACATCTTTCAGCGGCTGAAGCAGCTCACGCCTTTTTTAAACAACTATCTCAAGTGACTGTCGATTTAGTGAGCAATGTGCGAATTGACAAGGTCTTAGAGGAAGCTTCTATTGTGAATACTCAAGATCTTATCTAAGATCTTGAGCTGTGGCCTAACCCCTCCCTACAAGGCAACTGAGCTTTACTCTTGAGTAAACTTTAGCTGCTCTTTTGCTTGGTTGACTTTGTTCTTAAGTGCTTCTGCAGATAAAGGTGAAGCTCCAAAAAGCATTTTTCCTAAAACACGAAGTTTTCCCAAGGCGGCATTTTTACTATTTGTGACAATCACAAGATGTTTATGGCCATGCTCCTGTGTTTGTCCAGCTCGCTTACCTTTTTTGATCAGATAATAGATTTCATTTCCTTGAAACTTGTAAGTAATCGCATGCGAAAATTGTTCTGCTTCGACAAAAGCTTCATGCGGCATCTCTTCCCAGGCAGTAATGTGCTCTTTCGGAACTAGCAATAGATGCAATTCGCTTTTTCCTGATACAAGTGGAGCATAATTGAATAAAATATTAATATGCTCACCCTCATAAACAAGCTGTTTTTCAATCTGCTTTGAATTGCAAAAAGGATCGTTGCGAGCAGGAATTTCTGCCTCAAGATGAATAGGCTTTTCAAAAAAACTTGTTTTGCCTTCATGAAAAATAGCAATCGTTTCCGCTACTTCTCTTTTGTTAGTGGGTGTAGGTCCAAAAACAGTGTGCCATAAAACCTTTAACTGTTTCCAAAATGCCCATTCAGATTTAGGATAGGGAATAAAGTGATATCCAGAAAATGTTTCTTTGCCTGGTTTTTTATGAGCATATAATAGAAAGTCAGTTGTATTGCGCTTCGCCCAAATGGCTGTAATTTTTTGCATTAGGAATTGGATCTCTCCATAGCTTTGGGACATCCACTCATGTGAAAGCGGCTTAATTTTGTATGAATGTGTGCCGTAGGATCTTTTGCCAATGATGATTTTAGCATCGCAACCTTCATATACAGTTCGGTCAATTTGTAAAACCATAAAATTCCTTTTATTTATTAAGCTGCTAAATAACCCATTTTCATAAGAAGCTCCGCGTTCAAAATACCTCCTCCTGCAGCACCTCTTAGGGTGTTATGCGATAATGCAACAAACTTATAGTCAAAGATAGGACATGGACGTAACCTTCCAACAGTAATAGCCATTCCCTTATCAAAATCACGATCAAGACGAGGTTGGGGACGGTTCTCTTCCTCTAGGTAATTCACGGCTTTCAAAGGTGCCGAAGGCAATTGCAAATGTTGTGGTTCCGCCTCAAATAATTGCCAAGCTTTGAGAATTTCTTGCTGAGAGGGGCGTTTCTTAAATTCTACATTGATACAGGCTAAATGGCCATCGATCACGGGAACGCGGTTACAATGAGCGGAAAACTGCATGTGTTGATTAGAGACAATGTGGCCATTTTTAATTTCTCCAAAAATCTTCAAAGGCTCTTGTTCTGATTTTCCCTCTTCTTGAGCAATGTATGGGATCACGTTGTCTGTGATGTCGAGAGAGGCAACCCCTGGGTGTCCAGCACCACTTATGGCCTGCATTGTCGTAATTAGAACTTTGAAAATTACAAATTCTTTGTGCAGTGCAGCAAGAGGAATCATGTAACTTTGGATAGAGCAGTTGGGCTTCACGGCAATAAAGCCTTTTTCCCATCTTCGATTTTTTTGTTGTAACGGGATAATATGTGCATGGTGTGCGTTAATTTCCGGGATAAGCATGGGTATGTCAGCCGAAAGGCGATGATAAGAAGCATTAGAAATCACAGGAATTCCGGCCTCTGCATATTTTTCTTCATAATTTTTTGCCCCGTCATTATTCATTGCAGAAAAAACAAAAGCGCATTGCTCAGAAGCTACTTTTAAGTTGTTAAGAGAATGCACGATCTTGTTAGCAAAGCGTGGGGGGATTTTTGCTGGCCGCCGCCATTTGCCTAAAGTAGCTTCCTGATAGGATTTTCCTGCAGATTGCTCTGAGGCAGCAAGAAAGGTGATTTCAAACCAAGGGTGGGTTTGAAGAAGCTGCAGATATTGTTGTCCTACAACGCCAGTGGCACCTAATAATCCAACAGGTATTTTTTTCATATTTTTTTGAAAACTTAGTTTTAATGTAAGGTTACATTATGGAATTTTTTAGCTAAAGAAGGTTTTCAATTAATATGAAATAGCTACAGCTATTCGGGTGAGTCACTATTCACATAAAACGTTTAGTGTGAGCAAGGAGGAGCTTGAAGATCGCAGTGCAGTATAAAAAGGATCTATATGCTCGCATTTGTAAAATGGTATAGCAAACTTCTTTAATTAAGCCGCAAGCTCAAGGTTACAAAGATGTTTAGGATGAAGGAACTCATTAAGCAAAAAGCAAACTGGGAAAAGAGCTATCTTAAAGGAGTATCTCCTCAACCCATAAGAGTATAGGAAATCATGCGCTTGCTAAAAGAGAGCTCAAAAAACTTCGAGTAAGAAGAAATAGTTGAAGAAAACAACGTGACTTTGAAAAGGTATATAGAAAAGCGTATTTTTTCAAAAACAACAGGACCTAAGACAATGGTTTCTCGAAAATCTTTTAAGCATTTACATTTTAGTATTCAAAAACATGAAGCCCGCCAGCTCCACTATGATTTGCGTTTGGAGTTCCGTGGTGTTTTATTAAGCTGGGCGATTCCCAAAGGCCCTTCGTTAGATCCGAAAGACAAGCGCTTAGCAATTCAAGTTGAGGACCATCCATTAGATTATCGGACATTTGAAGGTACTATTCCTGCGGGAAACTACGGAGCTGGGAAAGTGACGCTTTGGGATGAAGGGATATATACCATACCAGAAACTCAGGATGTAAAAGATGCTGAAAAGAAAATTGCTGCAGATTTGCAAAAGGGCCATTTAATTGTCTTTTTCTCAGGTGCGAAATTAAAGGGAGAATTTCATCTTATCAGAATGCAGGGACGAGAAAAAAACGCATGGCTTTTTATTAAGCATCAAGATGCATTTACGACTAAAGAAGATATTTTGACTCTTAATGAAGCAGTAAAAAAAAAGCATTAAGAGAGTCTTTCTCGTGACTCTTCAAATCAATGCTAGCACCATTAATCGATGCCCTCTTTAAAAATAAGGAATGGTTATTAGAAGTCAAATGGGAAGGTTATCGTATTTTAGTGTTCATTTTTGATGGAGCTATTGGAAAAAATAAAGAGGGTCCTGATACCTTTATTCAAGGAAGCCACAAATAGTTAAAAATTAAACCATAAAAAAAGCCTGGAATCAATTTCCCCAAGCAGTGCGATTTGATAAAAAATTACAAGAAGTGGGGAGAAAAATGGCCCATTCTATCAAGAAAGAAAAGCACTCAATAGCGACTAACTTAGAAAAAATTTACTGGCCTGAACAAAAATATAGTAAGGGAGACCTTCTTACCTATTACCAAGCGATGGCAGCTTTTTTGCTACCTTATCTAAAAAATCGTGCAGTAACAATTCGTCGATATCCCAACGGTATTGATGGAGATAATTTTTACCAAAAAGATAGCAGCACTCTCCATCTACCTTCCTTTGTTAAAACGATTGCAGTAGAGCATGACAAAAAGATTGTTCAGTATATTATGGTTCAAAATCGCAAATCTCTTGAATACATTGTTAATTTAGGAACCATCGAAATCCATCCTTTTCTGTCTAAAATTAGCCATTTAAAAAAACCTGATTTTTTAGTGATTGATTTAGATCCAGAGGCGATTGCGTTTGAGCAAGTAATTGAGACAGCCCTTGTGATCCATGAAGCCCTTGAGGAGCTTAAAATTCCTAATTACTGTAAGACTTCAGGTGGAAAGGGCTTGCATATTTTTATCCCTTTACAAGCGAAGTATTCTTTTGAGCAATCCAAACGCTGTGGGGAGCTCTTGGCTCAAATGATTCATACGAAAATCCCTTCGATTACCTCTTTGGAAAGAAAACCTGAGAAAAGGCAAAAAAAAGTGTACCTAGATGTTTACCAAAACAATTTTGGACAGACCATCGCCGCACCCTATTCTGTAAGGGGAAGACCTTTTGCTCCTGTCTCCACACCTCTTTTCTGGGATGAAGTGAAAACAGGTCTATCGCCACTCGATTTTACAATAAAAAATGTGATAAAACGTGTCGAGAAGATAGGGGATATTTTTAAGCCTGTCTTAGGTAAGGGAATTAATATTTTAAAAATCATAGAAAAATTAGAGAAAAGCAAGGATTGAACACAAAGAATTTTCTATCCAGGTGATAATATCAAAAGCTTATTTTGGCCTTAGCCACTAGACAAGCGCTTTTTTAAAGTATTTTTCCAACACTTTTTGTGGCGTTGTTTCTTGATTATACATGGCTTTAATAGGAAGGTGAAAGGTTTGCTCAAAAAGATGCTGACCAGACATTGCCGCATGGGAGACTTGATCGGTATAAACGATCCAAGTACTGCCGGTGGGAAAATGGACTTCCCATTGAAAGACCTGCTTTTGATAGTCAGGGTCTAACTTCATGGCATCATGTATTTGAAGCATATAGTGATCGTAAAGCGTGCGGTAATCTTTTGTGAGGCGAAACAGTTTTAAGAGATAAGAGCTCATTGGCCAAGGCTCTTTAACTCGCGGAGCCATTTTTTCAACAACGGATTCAAAGGACTCTCCCAAGCGCCAGACGCGCGGTTTCCCAAGAGGATTGACATTGGAAAAAATCCGTAAAATGCGTTGTCCTTTTACAGGATTTGCTGGAAAAGAATCTACATGCAAAAGAGTGTCATCTTTCCTGGTAGAAATTGTACGTCCAGATGTTTCAACAGGCCTAAAACTAGTCCTTGCCTGTCTTACGTGCTCTATATAGTGAGGGAAAAGTTTTTCAAAAAAAGAACGGCTTTTTAAAGCATAGCGTTGCATCAATGCTTTTAGTTGATTGTGCTCCTCCTGAGTGCATTGCGCTCCACCAAGACGGTCGTTACGAATATCATAGCTAATGTTTTTTGATTGAGGATGAACAATCAAGGGGGATAAAAATCGTTCTTCCTCTGATTGGATCTCAAAAGATAGGGAGGGAAAGTAAAGCACTTTTCCATGCTCAAGACTTTGTAGGGCTTTTTCTTGCAAATGACTAGAAACAGGCTGGTCCCAGGACTCTAAATTGATTGTTTCTAAAATTTCCATCATTAATTCCTGTCTTTTAAAATTGCAACTCTGTCTGCCAATCACTTCCTCATCATTTTTGCAAAAACGACATGCATAATAAGAAAGGGATCAGGTATCATTTCATTTGCAAAATAGTAAACTATTCAAAAAATCTAGGATAGATTAATACCTTTTTCTGCCTTTGAATACTAGGTGTTTATAAAAAAAATAGCAAGCGGGTTGTCTTATTGCTGCTCGCGGTTTTAATGTGGACAACCAAGTTTGCTCTGAAATTCAATTTCTTAAATATAGAAGATGAGAAGAATAAAACAATATGGATTTAACTAAAGGCCCAATAACTGCACATGTTAAAGAAATCGCTATCCCGGCAAGTTTAGGATTTTTCTTTAGCACAATGTTTAACGTTGTCGACACCTATTTCGCAGGCTGGATTTCAACTGAAGCTTTAGCAGCCCTTGCGATTAGTTTTCCCGTGTTTTTTCTTGTGATTGCTTTTGTTCATGGTATTTCAACAGGATCGTCTGCGCTGATTTCTAATTCACTTGGTGCAAAAGATGAGAAGACTGCAGAGAGACTAACTGCACAAGTACTCACGTTTGCTTTTTTTACTTACCTCTTAATAACGCCAATTGGACTCTTGAGCTCTTCATTTCTTTTCCAAGTCCTCGGAGCTTCGGATGAGTTTTTAGAAATGTCCGTCGCTTATATGAATATTATATTTATAGGTTCTTTTTTTCTAATCATGCTTTATGCCGCAAATTCCGCTCTACTTGCTAGAGGTAATTCTGTCGTGCTCAAGAACTATTTAATTGGGACGTTTTTTCTCAACATTATTTTAAATCCTTGGTTTTTATATGGTGGACTCGGTATTCCACCACTTGGAATCCGAGGTATTGCTTTAGCTACAGTCGTTGCGATGGGGATAGGCTTTTTTTATGTGATGTATAAAGTTTGGTATGCCGGGTTTTTACGATTAGCAAGGCCTAAGGACTTTATTCCGAACGGAAGAGTATTTTTAGAAATAGCAAAACAGAGCTTGCCTGCCAGCTTAAATATGATGACTATAGGTATAGGGATTTTTGTGATTACCTATTTCATTAAAGACTTTGGGAAAGCTGCTATAGCCGCCTATGGAATTGGAACACGAATTGAACAAATTGCCATCTTGCCAACGATTGGTCTTACGATCGCTTCTTTGGCAATTATTGGGCAAAACAATGGCGCGGGATTGATCGGCAGAATTGAAGAAACGCTAAGAATCACTTTAAGGTATGGTATCTATATCGTTTTAGTAGGGTGTATTTCTATGTATTTGTTTTCCGACAAGTTGTTTCAGATTTTTTCTCAGGATCAGCAAGTTATAGAAATTGGAGCTAAATATTTGCGTATTGCAGCTCTCACAGAAAGCGCTTATGTGATTTTAGGTATTTCTATTTCTGGATTACAAGGAATGAAGTTGCCTTTTTACGCTTTATGGCTTGGCTTGTTGCGTCAAATCATTTTCCCTATTTCCGTATTTTATCTTGTCACACGCGTTTTGCATTATGGATTAGAAAGTGTCTGGTGGAGCATATTCTTCATTACTTGGACAGCAGCGCTAGTCACGCTTTGGTACATACAAAAAGTGATTAAGGAAAAGTCGAAAAATAGCGGTTTAATACTTTAAAATTTCATTCAAATAGTTTTTAGCGATGTCTGATTTTGGATGATTAAAAAAGGTAGAGGTGACGGTCGCTTCCTCTATTTTTCCCTCATCGATAAACACAATATAATCGGTTGCTCTTTTTACAAATTGTAGATGATGAGTGACGATAATGAGCTGTTTCATCTCTTGTTTTAATTCCAAAATTAGATCTAGAACTTCTACTGTCATAAATGGATCTAAAGCAGAAGTAGGTTCGTCTAAAAGAAGAATCGTGGGATTAGTAGCAATTGCTCTAATAATAGCGACACGCTGGCTTTGTCCACCAGATAAAGCGCTAGGTCTTTTTAAGGCATGCTTAGTCATGCCAAATCTTTTTAGGAGGCCTAGTGCCTTTTCCTCTGCTTCTTCCTTTGGAATTCGATGAACTTTGATTAATGGTAGGCAAATATTCTCTAACGCGGTTAGATGAGGAAATAAATTAAACGATTGAAAGACGATACCTAATTGTCGTCTGTGCCCGCGCAAAAATTTTTCTTGATAGAGAATTTCCTTGTCATCTAAGTAGATTTTTCCACAAGTTGGAAACTCAAGGCCAGCTAAAACTCTAAGCAAGGTTGATTTTCCACTTCCAGAGGGCCCAATAATGCCAATGGCTTGAGCATCAGGGATCATCAATGTTAGATTGTTTAAAATAGAGTGCTTCTCAAAAACTTTGCTTAACCCCTCAAACTCAAGTTTCATAGCGATGCCTTTTTTCCAGTTTTTTACTGAGGATTGAAATCGGCAATGTTAGGATAAGATACCCAAAAGCTAGGGGAAGAAAACTCTCTAGAGTGCTATAGGTGGCGCTGTTGATTTGCTGGGCGCTATTTGTCAATTCATTAATTCCAATAATGGAAAGGAGAGAGGAATCCTTGATAATAGAAGCAAATTGTCCTGTCAAGGGGGGGAGGCTTTGTTTAAATGCCTGAGGAAAAATGACATAAAGATATGTCTGCAGGGGCGTTAAGCAAATGGCTTTTGCTGATTCAATCTGCGTTTTGCCCACACTTTCGATACCGGCTCGGATGATTTCTGCGATGTAGGCGCCACTAAATAACGACAGGGTGATAATTCCGACAACAAAGCGATTTTCTAAACCCATGGCATGGGCAATGACATAATAAAAAATCAAAATTTGAACGAGCAGAGGCGTTCCTCGTATCAATTCAGTGTAGGTAATGGATAAAAACCTTAATAAGGGGATATTGGATCGTCTGAGTAGGGCTGTGGAGAGGCCAATCAGTGTGCTTAGGATCAAACTTGCAGCAGAAATAACAACTGTGGTGCACCAGCCTGTAAAAAAAAGATCACGGTATTGCCATACGGCAGACCAGTTGTAGAGTTGATTAATGAAAATAAGATGGCAGAACCACGAAAAAAGCAAAAGAGCAATGAAAATTTGAATCACACTAAGAAGTTTTTTCATTCATGCCCAAATTTTTTTTAAAACACGAAAGGGATATTGAGTTTTTTAAAAGCAGCTTTTTGTTCTGACAAATAACGATCTCCTAATTGTTCAAACCCACCTTCTTGGTGAAATTTTTTTAGGAAGGCATTAATTTCTTCAAGCAGTTTTGTATTACCTTTCTGCACACCAATCGCCCATTGTTCTTTTTTAAAAGGTTCTAAAAGGGCAGAGGTTGTTCCGAGATTTTTTTGCCAATTTGTGAAGACAGAAAATTGATCATAAATAAACGCATCGGCTTTTCCTTGAACGACCTCAAGTACACAGGCTGCTTCCTTATCCAAAATGACAATATTTGCTAAAGGAAGATGCTCCCTCGCGTAAGTTTCGCCACTTGTCCCTGATTTAACCGCAATAGCTATACCTTTTTGGTTGGCATCTTCTATTTTTTGAATAGAGGATTTTTTACTTACAAGCAAGCAAAGTCCTGTTGTCAAATAAGGATTTGAGAAATCAATGGCAGATTTACGCACTTCTGTTATCGAAAGAGAGGAAATCACTAGATCAATTTTGCCCGTTCTTAAGGAAGGAATTAATCCTATGAAAGGAATATTCTCGATAAGAGGAGGTCTTTGTAACTCCTTGGCTAAAGCCTTGGCAACTTCTACGCTGATCCCAGCAGGGTGGCCCTCTTGGTCAATCATTTCAAATGGAGGGTAGGAGAGTTCTATTCCAATTTTTAGCGGAGGGTTTTCTCCTGCTAAGGAAATCGAGAAGGCGAAGATGAAGAGAAAAAAATGCATTGTATTTAACATAAAGATTCCCAAAATCACTTTTTAAAATTAAATTGATTTAAATTTTTCTTTATTAAATGGTTGCTCTTTTGACAATAAACCGCTGTTTTCTTATTAAAAAGGAAAAGAGACTAAATTCTTTTTTTTGCTTATAAGTTTAAATCAATTTTTTAATAGGAGTCTATTATGCCAGCTGCAAAAAAGACAACAACTTCTTCTAAAAGTAAAACCGCCCCTGCTACAACAAAAAAAACAGCTAGCCCCTCTTCTACCAAAGGCAAGCGCTAGCAGGTTTTTTGGCGAGGAGAGGTCTCCTCGTCATCTCTTCAATTTATGGTGCAACTTTTATTCAGAGTGAGAGGCGTTAGTTCGCCTAAAAGTGTTTGATGGTTAAAACTGTGGATTTTTACAGTTTGTAGAGTACCTAGAAGTTCATCACCACCTTTAAACAAAACATTTTTCCAGCAACGTGTACGTGCTTTTAGGAAGGCATCGTCTTTTGAATTGCGTTTTTCTACAAGAACTTCTACCTCGTCTCCAAGCATGGCCTGCCTTTGCTTGGCATAAATTTGTTCTTGAAGTTGAATTAACCTTTGTAGTCGAGCCTGCTTTACCTCTTCAGGAATGTCATCTTTCCACCGCATTGCAGGCGTTCCCTGACGCTGGCTGTAGGCAAAAAGGAAGGCAACAGAATACTCAAGTTCTTTTAAAATGTTGTATGTCATCTCAAATTCTTCTTCTGTTTCTGTGGGGAAGCCCACAATGATGTCTGTGCCTAGTGCAACATTTGGAACAATTTCTTTGAGCATATGCACTTTTTCAAGATACTGCTCAATTGTATAAATACGATGCATTTTTCTTAAAATGCGGTCTGAGCCCGCCTGAATAGGAAAGTGAACAAATTCACATACGCTTTTGAGATCACGAATTGCTTCCATGAGATTTCTTGTAATATCCACAGGATGGCTTGTCATGAAGCGAATTCTTTCTAAACCCTTAATATTGTCTAAGCGATAAAGGAGGTCGTGGAAAAGGCAACCCCACCCTTCTTTATCTTTGCCGTAGCTATTGACGTTTTGTCCGAGAAGAGTGACTTCTTTGTAGCCTTCATTAACTAATTTCTGACATTCCTCCACAATATGATCTGGGTGCCTTGAGACTTCCGGACCACGAGTGTAGGGAACAACGCAATAAGTGCAGTATTTGTCACAGCCGCGTATAATGGAGACGTAGGCTTTCACCTTATCGTCTCTTTTTGCGCTCAGGTAATCAAGTTCATGTTCAAAGTGGTCGTCTGTGCGAACGATTTGCTTGCTTGTGGTAAGGACCTCATCTAAAACATCATTGAGGTGATGAATGTTGTTTGTTCCTAAAACAAAATCAACGTGAGGCAATTTATGGAAAATAGAGTCTTTTTTGGCATTTGCCATGCATCCTGTCACCCCAATAATCGCATTCTTTTGAGAGGTGCGACCTAATTTCCCCAATTTTCCCATGACTTTGCGCTCAGCGAGGTCACGAATCGAGCAGGTATTAAATAATAGAAGATCAGCTTGAGTTTCGTCTTCTGTTTTTGTGAGTCCTCGATTTTCTAGCTGACCGACCATTACCTCGGTATCCAGCTCATTCATTTGGCATCCATAGGTTCTCACAAAGAAGGTTTTAGGGTTTTTCATAAAAAAACTATCGCGTTAGTTAAAAGGGGTTATTCTAAGTTAATAGAGATCTTTATTTCAAGAAAAGAAGGAGAAGTGAAATTCCTTGGCAAAAACTATAAGGTAGAGTAATATATCACCAATATTGAATGATATACAATCCCAAGGTAAGTGAGTTATGCTTAGAAAAAAGACTAAAATGGTAAACCCGGATGAAGTCGAGCGCAAGTGGTTTATTCTTGATGCTGCCGGTAAGACGTTAGGTCGCTTTGCTTCTGAAGTGGCTAAAATTTTAAGAGGAAAGCATAAACCTAGTTTTACACCATTCCAAGATATGGGCGACGGTGTTATCGTCATTAACGCTGATAAAATTGCAGTGACAGGTGCAAAAGAAGCCCAAAAAATCTATCGTTATTACACAGGTTCTATGAGTGGAATGCGTGAAGTTCCTTATAATATTATGCAAGATCGTAACCCTGAGTACATTCTCGAGCATGCAATTGTCGGAATGATGCCAAAAACTCGTATTGCCAGAGCGCAAGCTAAGCGATTGAGAGTTTTTGCTGGAGAAAGTCATAATATGGAAGCGCAGCAACCAATCGTAGTCAATACTTAATTAGAGAGAATTTATGCCCCAGAAAGAGACTGTTACAACCGGCCGTCGAAAAACATCTGTTGCTAGTGTCCGTCTAAGAGATGGAAATGGCAAAATTGACGTAAACGGTCGCTCGTTTGATGAGTACTTTACTCAAGAAATTCAAAGAAAAAGTATCCTAGCCCCTTTTGAAAAAATGGGTGGGAACAAGAAATATGATCTGATCATTCGCGTTAAAGGCGGAGGTCTTGAAGGCCAAACTATTGCTGTGCGTTTAGGGTTAGCACGCGCTTTAGTGGAACAAGATGAAACAGTCAGACATGATCTAAAAGAGCAAGGTTTCCTTACTCGCGATCCTCGTAAGAGAGAACGTAAAAAATATGGTCGTGCTGGCGCTCGTAAACGCTTCCAGTTTTCTAAGCGTTAATCGTTTTCTTCTTTGCGCGAACAAACTCCGTTCGCGCTTTTTTCTTCTCATTAGCTTTCCTTATCTTTCGATCACCTTTTTTCAATACAACCTCTAAGCTTTGAAGATATAATTTTTTGTACTCAAATCATAAAAAATACGAGGAGAAAACATATTTTAGAATTATCTTTGTGCAAGACGCAAGACTGGTCTTACGAAATGTCATAAAAGCTTAGCACTCCCTGTTGCTCTACTAGATGTTTCACTAGATACTTTTGCGACACCTATCCTAGCGATTGAGTCTGTAATCAATGGTGCTACTTTTTCTGTCGCACTATTCGCTAAAAAAATGCCTTAAGCTGTACTGACTATTAGAAATCCTATTGGCCTACTTGCAAAAGAGTCGCACAAGAGAACTTTCAGGAGAACATGCTAAGGAAATAGCGGTTAAAAAGAAAAGCATTTAAAAAAAGGCTCAAACAACAAATGCTAATTTAAGGAAAAATCTTCCGCAATCATCGATAGTCTAGCGTATTTACCATCAATTTCTCGAAATCCACAGAATTTATTAGGTGAGTCGAGCTTTTAGATGTCTCTAGTGTTGCAAGGTACTTAAATTGCTACTGGCTTAATTGTTAGCTTTATAAAAACTTTTTATGCAGACAAAATAGTCTTTACTAATGATTATTTTGCATTTCTTGCAAAGTGAGATGCCCTAGCCTGCAATGGGTGGTTTTATAGCAGTCCTCACTACTATAATGAATTGTTTTAGTAGTGCTAGTCCCTTGTGGACCAGGAATAAAGACAGTTTTAGGGTCAGGAATTTTTTCAAGAAACTGGTACTTTACAGGAAGCGGTTTATTGTTGATGAGATCTTTTAATTTTTCAAAGTCTTTTCGAGCCCTATGAATGTCACGCTTTTCTCCAATTAGATAACGCAAGTTAACTATTGGATTACTCCAGTCTTTTCGTCTAGACCAGGAAACATATTGCGAAAGCATATTTGAAAAAGAATGCTGGCTTCTTCTTTTTCTTTTTGTGTCAAACTCAGATCTCGCATCTTTTGTACATTGGGCTGACCGGCGTATGGTGAGATAGTCATGCCAAGCATGCTCTCTGCCATCATAAGCCATTTCCTTTGGTATTAAAAAAGTGTATTTAATAGTGATTTGTTCTAAAGGGTCTTTTTCCACATGCAAACGAAAAATGTTCGGAAGCTTAGTAAATTCTGCGCTTTGAGCAAATTTATCGAATTCTTCACAAAAATCTTCTCCCTCTTTTGTAAAAGTGCCTTTTATCAGAGGAAGCTTTAAAATATTTTTAAATCCTCCAAATAGTCTGAGGAGATCTTCCTTGTAGTGTTTTTTTTGATACTCATAGCAGTCAGCAGTGAGGTTCATTATTGAGAAATCGCCGTTTGTCTCTTTGGTTAGACCTTTTAAAGACATTCGATCTACAGGCTTTAAAAAATAGGTATCCATCCAAATTTTCGCAGAGTGGTTTACGGAGCGCAGAGCAATCTTATCTTTTTCCGACAACAGGGAGATAATTTTATTAGCAAGTTTGTTAGGAATAGGGAAGAGTTGTCTATCATCATTTCCTTTTTCGTTAGGAAGCCACATCTTTAATAAGGTATAAGATCTTTTAAGAGCTCTATCTCTAAGGGCAATTTTCATTAGGCAACTACCAATCAACAATCCAGGCAGAGCACATAAAATAGCGCAGGCAAGAACATGAATTTTATGCCAAGATAAACGAGGGGAATGAGTTTCGAGGACTTTACCGCTTTCGTTATTTACCTTGAAGTAACGAATAGTCTTACCGCGCCAGTGAAGCAGGGAGCGAACGGGGGTTAAAAAAGTATTGGCACGCCGATTATTAATTTCGGGAGTCTCAATGGCATGAGTAAGGTAAAAAGCAAAATCTTTAAACATTTATTCCCAATAGTTAAAAAGAAAGTTAAATATATCAGATTGGCTTTTTTAAATGAATAAAGCTTTGGACCAGATATATTGTTTAAAATACTTGCCCCTTTTCTCTGAGGTTCTTGCGTGCGTTTTTATTGGCTAGTTGATGTTGAGAAAATTCACATCCTGCAAGCCAAATAAAGCAATAGGGCAAGTTGGGAAGGTTAGTTTAAGGAGAGATCTTCCGGGATCATCGACAATGTAGCGTACTTGCCACCCATTTCTCTAAGGAGGGTTTGCCAAAGTTTTTCTGGAGGAATTTCAAAAATGTGTCGAGGGGTTGCGGGGCAAATAAACCAGTGGCCATCTAAAAACTCTCTTTCGAGCTGACCCGCCCCCCACCCAGCATAGCCGAAACAGAGGTAAATTTGCGGGCCATTTTCATCTACCAGAGAATCTTGAAGAAATTGCAGATCCCCTCCGAGATAAACTCCGTGAGTCACTTCGAGAGTTTGTTGAGGTATTTGATCAGAGGTATGTAAGAGCATCATTTGGTTGGTTTGTACAGGACCTCCTGCTCTAATCCCGACTTGGGAGTTAGTTAGCTGGTTGATATTCAAAATTTCCTCTGGCAACTCTAGCTCTAGGCTTTTATTGATGACTAAACCAAAAGAGCCGTTAGGGTTATGCTCGCATACTAAAACTACGGAACGAAAAAAGACTCCGTTCTCAATGTCCGGAGTGGCCACCATGAAAGTGCCTCTTTCGATTTGTGAGTAAGGTAATGATTCCATCTTCTTATTCCCCACATAGTTCAGTTTTTTTTACATCTCTATCAACGACTTGCTGATTATACATTTGCAAGGAGTTTTCCATTGCTTTGACCCGGCGGATGAGCTCTGCGAATACCTTGCGGAATTCTTGATCTTCAAGAAAATCCTGGTCGCAACACTCTGTTTCTCCTAATACCATACAAATTCTTCCAAGGGAAGAGTTAATCTGGTTTACTTCTTCGCTAAAATAGTTACGGAATTCTTGAGGGCTGGAGAGCTTACTGAGGAGGTTGGCTCGGCGAGCACGTAAACGTTGCCACTGCTTATTATTTTGAAAAAGTAGGCCATATGTACTGATGTCATCAAATAAAGTCTCTCCTTTATTCAAAAGAGCATTAAGTTGCAAATAAAGATCGTCTCGCATGAAGAGACGTCCCAGGTTGCCTTCTCCAGATTGTACTTGCGCTGTGATCAGTTGGAGGTCGCTTGCCGATTTGTCAAACTTGGTTAAAACGTTGTTTGCTGTCTGAAGGGCATCATCTACTTTGCGCCATGAGTGATTTGTTTTAGAGCTAACATCATGAAGGTTATTGAGAATGTCTTTAATTTTTTGAGGTTGGTTGAGAGAAGTTGTGATTTCACTCATGTTTTGCGAAATTTTGTCTAATTTTTCTAAAGTGTTGAGTTTGTTAATGTCGGTAAATGTAAATTTAATCGCATCTAGCGTGCCTTCAATTTTTTCCGTTACTTTTTTTAGCTCTTTTAATGTTTCTTCTACAGAGCCTGTTTCATTGGCATAAAGAACTTGCTGATTGACAAGATAGAGCTCTTGGCCAGGTTTTTTTGGTTCAGGAGAGATTTCTACTGAGCGCTCTCCCAGAAGGCCCGATGTTCTTAATAAAATCTGATCAGTGTTGTAGACCTTAACACTGGAATCTACCTGAAGAGTTAATTCATAAAGATAAATGTAGCCGTCTTCACTTATTCGCTCTTGCACATTTGCATCTTGCGCTTCCTTAATTTCGATGACTTCACCAACGGGTTTTCCGCCATATGTTACTCTTGTGCCAAGGGTAACTTTATCGATATCCGCAAAGCGGACGTGTAAAACCTGTCCTTCATCACCGACAGAAGGGTGCAAAAATAACAAAATAAAAATAACAATTGCAATTGCTGCAATGACAAAAAGTCCGATAAGTATATTTTTTGCTTGATCAGCCATGAGGTGAAACTACTCTTTAAATGTCTTTTTTTCCAAATAATTTGCCGTCAAAATAGGCATTTTCAAAGAAAGATTGAAGAAGAGGATCTTTAATCTTAAAAAATTCCTCTTTGGGAGCTACATGCACAATCTTTCCCTCATTATGAAACGCAATACGATCACCTACCTCTAACGCAGATTTAATATCATGGGTGACGATGATGCTTGTAGGGTGTAGCTCTCTTTGCGTTTGTTTAATTAAGTCATTAATTTGCATGGAAGTAATTGGATCTAATCCTGTGGTTGGTTCGTCATAAAGGACAATCTTCGGACGATAGATGGCAAGTCTTGCTAAAGCTGCTCGCTTTCTCATTCCTCCAGAAAGCTCTGAAGGCATTTTTTCTTCTGTCCCTTCAAGGCCTACCATTTTTAGAGATTTCTTTACACGACTTTTTATTTCTTGAGGACTCAAATTCTTTTCGTGTTCTGTTAAATAAAAAGCGGTGTTTTCGCCAACGCTCATGGAATCAAAAAGAGCAGCCCCTTGAAAGAGCATACCCATTTCTTTTGTGATCTTAAATTTTTGATTTTGATTAAGTTTAGAGATATTGACCCCATTTACCTCGATAGATCCTTCATCAGGTGTTTCAATGCCAATAATCTGTTTTAGCAAAACACTTTTTCCGACACCCGAGCGCCCTAAAATGACAAGTGTTTCGCCATCAAAAATATCTAAATTAAGATCTTTTAAAACTTTCAGTTTTCCATAACTTTTCCATAAGCCTTTGATGCTGATCATAATGTCCTTAGGGTATCCACTGTTCAACAAAGCGATAGGAGGTATTTAAGCCAATAGTAATAAAGAAGTTACCGATGAGAATCACTGAGTAGCAGATCACCACACTGCTGGTTATGGCTCGACCAACGCCGGCAGCTCCCCCCCTTGTTGCCATGCCGCGATAACAGGAGATGGTCACAATGATAATGCCAAAGAGAAACGCCTTCACTAAGCCGCTGAAAAAGTCAAAAAAAGTGATGTGAATGGGGAGTGGATCTACAAAAGTACTTGGGGCCATTCCGTAAACATAAACGGCAACTATGTAGCCGCCTAAGATCCCCATAATACAGCTAAATACAGTGAGCAAAGGCATCATCAAAATGCCGGCAATAAAACGGGGAGCGACAAGAAAGCGCAGGGGATTCACGGCCATTGATCTTAATGCATCAATCTGTTCTGTCACACGCATCGTCCCCAGCTCAGCGCACATCGATGCGCCAACACGTCCGGTAATCATAAAGGCTGTAAGAACAGGCCCAAGCTCTACCATCATGGCTTTAGCGACCATAAGTCCTGTCGCAGAAGCAAGACCTTTGTCAGAAAGCTGAAAAAATGACTGTGCTGCTAAGACGCAGCCCGTTGAAAAGCCTGTGATAGCCACAACAGAGAGTGACATCACGCCTATATCAAACATTTGATCACGAATAAGAGACCATGAAGGAGGGCGTTTAAGGGTGACCCAAACCACCTGAAAGATCAAAAGCGCATATTCGCCAAGAGCCATTAAAAATGTTGTAGTCATTCCAATAAAAAAATTCACTATGGCACTTTGGGTTTTTTAAAAATTGCTTACTAAGTAGGATAAATAGCAAATCCGACATAAGAATGAAAAATATTTTAGGTCATGAACTAGCTAAAAATGGAACATAATGCTCAGTTCTGTATAATCGTTGATCTTAGCCGACTAGTTCTTTCCGGTCAAAAAGTTTATTGCATTAAACTCTTGTAGAAACCTATGATGCCTACCTATGCGACAAAAAACTCAAGAAATCTACCATCGTCTTAAACAAGTCATTCCCGGGGGAGTGAATTCACCAGTTCGAGCTTGCCTTGCTGTTAAGCAATTGCCGTTAATCATAGATCGTGCCGAGGCAGATTTAATTTTTGATGTAGACGGGAAAAGCTATATTGATTTTTGTGGCTCCTGGGGGGCTCTTATCCATGGTCACGCGCACCCTGCCATCTTGGATGCTGCAGAAAAGCGTATGCGTAAGGGAACAAGTTTCGGGATTTCCACGGCCATCGAAGAACAGTTAGCACGCAAGGTTACCGAAATCGTGCCTTCTATTGAAAAGATTCGCTTTGTTTCTTCAGGTACCGAAGCAACCATGAGTGCTGTTCGATTGGCAAGAGGCTACACATCAAGAAGCGTGATTGTAAAATTTTCTGGAAATTACCATGGGCATGCCGACCAGTTTTTAGTTCAAGCTGGTTCTGGGGTATTGGATCTATCGCCCACTTCAAGTTCAAAGGGAATTCCGGATGAGATGGTTAAGCACACATTAAGCCTTCCCTTCAATGACCAAGAGGCTATCCAAAAGCTCTTCGACTCACAAGGAGATCAAATTGCCTGCGTCATCCTTGAGCCAGTGGCCGGTAACATGGGGGTTATTCCTGCAACAGCTGAATTTATAGAATGTTTGAGGTCTCTTACAAGCAGGCATGGGGCTTTGCTCATTTTTGATGAAGTCATGACAGGTTTTAGGGTTGCCTTGAAAGGAGCTCAGGACCTTTATGACATACAACCTGATTTAACTTGCCTTGGAAAAATTGTTGGGGGCGGCTTTCCTGCTGCAGCATTCGGTGGTAAAGCTGAGATCATGAATATGCTCGCTCCTCTTGGACCTGTTTATCAAGCAGGAACTCTTTCTGGAAATCCTGTTGCTATGGAAGCGGGTCTGCAAGCTTTACTTTTAGTGGAAGCCCCTTCATTTTATAAAGACTTACAAGCGAAAACAGATTTTTTGTTGAAACCAATTCAAGAAAAGATGGCGACCCTTACAACACCTGCCTGTATTCAATCAGTTGGCTCTATGTTTACCTTGTTCTTTGGGTTAAGGAAAGTCAATCATTTAGAAGATACAAAAAAACTCAATAAAGAACTATTTGCACAATTCTTTAAATTTCTTCTTGAAAAAGGGGTTTATATTCCTCCTTTGCAATGTGAAGCTTGGTTTATTTCTATGGCCCATAGCGATGAGAATCTTTTAAAAACAAGAAATTATATCTTACAATTTCTTGATGATTTAGAATAAATTTTTTACAGGTAGCTATTAACTAACGTACATTGTCAAAAAAAGGCTTTTACTTAGATGACTTTTAGGTGGGTGCTATTGTTTCTTCTTTTCATCTATTCGGTGGAAGCAAAAGAAAATGTTTTTTGGTCATTAAAAGGGCATCTTGATCGAGAAGCCCTTACTACCTGGCAAGAGCAAGCCTATCTTTTAAGCCAAGAACCACCAAAAGTTTTAGCTATCGCCATAGAAAGCAGCTCTGCCGATTTAAATGCGCTACTTGAGCTTGCCCAGTCTATTTATTCTCTAAAAGTCCAAAAAAAGGTTCACGTTGTCGTTTATATTAATGGCAAGGCCCTTGGTCCTTCAGCAATTCTTCCCTTTTTAGCAGATGAGATTTTCTCTTCCTTATCTGTAAGCTGGGGAGATATTCCTTTGAGTGCAGAAAATAAAATACCCACTAATATCCTGAGCAATCAAGTGATTGGGTTGATTGCTGTTGATGCTCCTTTTCGCGACACATTGATTTTGCTGGCGAAGGCGATGATTGATCCCAATGTGATTGTAATCGATGATAAGGGATGGAAACTTAAAGAGGGGAGAGAAGAAGGTGGAAATACCCAGATCTCCGTGAGCAACCAAACGCTTGTCATTAACCAAACACAAATGCAGAAACTGGGGTTAGTTAAAAGCGCTCTTGCATGGGAGGAATTCCAAAAAAACTATCCCTTCAAGAGCATTCTTCCAAGAGAAAAGGCTCCTGTTAATCAACCCTTTCAAACACATATCACTTATAGTTTAGAGAAGAAAAATACCATTGGCAAAATTAAAATTGACGATCGCTCCAGTGGAATTAGCCAAGCGACCTGGGTATATGTCAGAAATGCATTAGAATATTACAAAAAAAACCCTCCTATTTTTATTATTTTGGAGTTGAACACACCTGGAGGAGAAGTTTTTGCGGCTCAGAGAATTTCTGATGCACTAAAAGATTTTGACATACAGTATAATATCCCAGTCATTACGTTTATCAATAACTGGGCAATCTCTGCAGGGGCCATGCTCGCCTATTCCACCCGCTTTATTACTGTGACAAAAGATGCTAGCATGGGGGCAGCGGAACCTATTACACAGGATGCTTCGGGAGCAATGCAAACAGCTTCTGAAAAGGTTAATTCTGCTTTAAGAACAGATTTTGCTAATCGCGCAAAATTCTTTGGTCGCAATCCGGCTATTGCCGAAGCTATGGTGGATAAAGATGTTATTTTAGTACTGCGGCATGGCAAAGTGATAAGACTAGATGCGGAAAGCCAGATACGTACCTTAAGTCCAGATCCCGATGTTTTGATTAGTCCAAAAGGGAAGTTGCTCACTCTTAATGCGGAAGAATTAATTAATTACCATGTAGCAGATCTCTTATTGACTCCCAGGCAATTACCCCCTATTACTCCTACTGAAAGAGAAGCTGGTAAATGGGCTTTTAATAAAGAGCTATTAAGTGAAAATGCCTATTTAAGTGCTATTCCTAACGCTGAAGTGGACGAGTACATCATGGATTGGAAGACGCGTTTTTTCTCGTTTCTTGCAAGTCCTTTTGTCCAGTCGGCACTCTTCTTAGGCCTTATGCTAGGCTTTTATTTAGAAATAAATTCGCCGGGATTTGGCTTTCCTGGCGGTCTTGCTTTAATTTCGCTTGCGCTTATCATTCTGTCGAGCTTTTCTCAGGAACTCGCCAGCTGGTTTGAAGTTATTTTGTTGTTCTCAGGGCTAGCAATCGTTTTAACAGAAATTTTTATTTTGCCTAGCTTTGGCTTACTTGGATGTGTGGGAATTGCCCTATTTCTCATTGGACTTTTTAGCCTTATGCTACCTGGAATTGGCTCCATTAATTTTGAATATGATACGCAAACCTTCAATGCTGCCGGAGAAGCTTTCTTTACAAGGCTTGCTTGGCTTTCCGCTACATTTGTTTTGGCTCTTATCCTAATGTATCTTCTGGCACGCTATTTTATGCCGACCTTTGGAGGCTTCCAGCGTTTTGTTTTAAAGGGACATGAGCAAGAAGCAAGTCAAGGTTATATTGCAGGATTAGGGGTAGAGAACTTGCCCAAAGTCGGCATCAAGGGGAAGGCTCTAACGCAGTTAAGACCGTCAGGAAAAATACTTGTAGGTCAAAATATTTACGATGCTTTAAGTACTGGTAGATATATTGATCAAGATGCAAGCATCATAGTCATTAGACTTGAAGGGAGTGTGATCGTGGTAACAGAGGATATAAAATGACTCCATTTGTCCTATTAGCGATAGGCCTTGTGTTAGTTCTTCTAGAGTTTTATCTTCCCGGTGCTGTCATGGGTACTGCTGGTGCACTCTTGATTCTAGCAAGCTTATTTTTAGCCGTTGTGCAGTTCCAAACCTCGTTTAGCATTATCCTGTTTTTTCTTCTTGCTGCAGTTGCTGTTATTGCTGTAATAAAATATGCGCTTTGGAAAATTCCAAGAAGCAATACAATTTACTCCGAAGCAGATCAGCAAGGGTATGTAGCTTCTACTTACGACGTTTCTGCAATTGGCAAAAAAGGGATTGTTTTTTCAGATTTAAAACCTGGGGGATACATTCTGATTGATGGCAAACAGGAGCAAGCGATTTCTGAGAGTGGTTACCTTTCTCAAGGAGAGGAAGTTGTTATTGTGCGCGGTGAAGGCGATAGCTTAATTGTTATGAAAGCAAAGGAAATATCTAAAGATTTAAGAGAGGTTTAAATGGGAGTAATAGTTGGGCAAATAAATATTGGCATGGAATTTTATGTGCTGATTATTTTAGTCGCAATTTTAGCTTTGATAGCTTTAAGCATCATGGGTAAATTCATCAGTCTCTGGTTTCAGGCATTTGTTTCGGGCACGCCTATCCCACTCTTTAATATTATTGGGATGAGTCTTCGCAAAATTCCTCCAAGAATTATTGTCAATGCCCGTATTAATGCCTTTAAAGCTGGATTGAAGACAATTAGCGTTGAAGATCTTGAAACTCATTATTTAGCAGGCGGCCATGTGACTGAAGTTGTACAAGCAATGATTGCTGCTGATAAAGCAAATATTCCATTGGACTGGCGCAGATCCACAGCGATTGACTTGGCAGGACGTGATTTACGTGAAGCTGTGCAAACCTCCGTCTATCCTAAAGTGATCGATTGCCCAAGTCATGGAAGTTATATTACTGGGGTTGCTAAGGATGGTATTCAGATCAATGTGCGTGCCCGAGTTACTGTGAGAACAAATATTGCCCAGCTTGTAGGGGGAGCAACGGAAGAGACGATCATAGCACGTGTTGGTGAGGGAATTGTTAGCGCTATCGGAGGGTCAGAAACGCATTTACAGGTTTTAGAGTCACCACAAAGAATTTCCAAGTTAGTTTTAGAAAAAGGGTTAGACTCCTCAACAGCCTTTTTGATCTTATCAATTGACATTGTGGAGATGAATCTCGGTGAAAACATCGGAGCTAGGTTAAGAGCGGATAAAGCAGAATCTGACAAACGAATTGCTCAAGCAAAAGCTGAAGAAAGAAGGGCAATGGCCGTTGCTGCTGAGCAGGAAAATATCGCTAAAGTTAAAGACATGGAATCGGAATTAATTAAAGCGCAGGCTCAAATTCCTGCTGCGATTTCCGAAGCATTTAGAGGGGGGCATCTGGGTGTAATGGACTTTATGCGCTATGAAAACATTCGCTCGGATACCGACATGCGTCGATCGATTGCTAAACCTGAGGAAAAATAGATGGGTATGGAAGAGCTAATCGGTTTTCTTATTAGCCTTGCTTCTCTTCTTTTTCTGGGGTTTAAAAAAATAAGAGGGAGCCAAAGCTCACAGGAGACTGATGATGAGGAGAGGGAGCAACAAGAAAGGCTAAAAAAATTTTTGAAGTCTTTGGATATTGAAATGGAGGAGGAGGCTGGAATGCCTAGTAGATCCCTCCCTCCGTCCCCTCCAAAAAAGGCTAAAGAAATGAAGGTTTTACCGGTACAAAAACCCTATCAGTTTAGCTCTGATTTTGATCGCTATCAACAGCCCTTTACTGCTGAAAAGCAGTATTCTTCGCGAACTTTGCATTCTCAGCTTGAGGAAAAGCAGCTTCTCTATAAAAATGCGTCTGATGACTACCATATGATTCAGAGAAGTAAACCCTCAAAGGGTAAAAGGGTTCTTTCTTCCTTGAAATCCACAAAAGAGTTGGTTATACTCACTGAAATCTTAAATCGTCCCCAATTTTTTTAATGAGATTGATCGAAAATTACTTTAATATTTTGGAAAAAGTTAATGATACTGCTTCCAAATGTGGCCGGGAGCCTCGCGATATTCAAGTAATTTGCATTTCAAAGAGACAACCGGTAGAGAAAATTCTTCGCCTCTATGATGCCGGATGTAGGAATTTTGGTGAAAACCGGGTTCCAGAAAGCCTTGAAAAACAAGCAGTGTCTCCTAAAGATATTCAGTGGCATTTCGTTGGAACTCTTCAAAAGAATAAAGTTTCTAAGGTTGTCGGTAAGTTTTCTTTAATTCATTCTGTAGATTCCTTTGAATTGGCTCAGAAAATATCTGACATAAGCTGCCGTGAAGGTGTTGTGATACCTCTTTTGCTTCAGGTAAATACCTCAGGAGAACTTTCCAAGCATGGGTTATCAGAAGAGGCGTGGATTCGAGTCTTCGAGGATTTGCAACAGCTTTCCCACATTGAAATCCAGGGGCTGATGACGATGGCACCCCTAACAGAGAATCAATCCTTGATCCATCAAACTTTTTCCAGATTACGCATTTTTAAAGAGACATTATTACAACGAATCGATAATAAGAATAAATTTATGCACCTTTCAATGGGCATGTCCCACGATTATGCAATTGCAGTAGAAGAAGGGGCGACTCTATTAAGAATTGGTACATCCATTTTTGATGATCAATTATCCTCTTGACAGAGTAATAGGAAAAATTATTTAATTGTTGATTTACAACGAGTTAGACATGTGCGCGCAACACTCAAAATCACGTTTTTTTTCTTTTAACTTTCTCTTGGCCATTGCCGTTGTTTTGGGGACCTGTCTAGGATGGTTGCACATTCCCGCGGCTGAGTCAGCAGCAGCTGTTATCTCAGAAGTTTTTATGAGGCTTTTAAAACTGGTGAGCCTTCCGATTATCTTTCTCTCGATTGTTTCGACAGCCTCGAGCATGAACAATGTGGATGAGATTAAATTTTTGGGTAAAAAAGTTCTCAAATACACTTTGATTACAACAGTTTTATCGGCAACTGTCGCTCTTATTTTATTTTGGGTCTTGGATCCAGTGCGTGGGGTCGAAAACGTTGGCGTTGAAATGAATATGGATAGCAGGAGCTATGCAGAGTATCTGGTTCAAGCGATCCCATCGAATGCGATTCAACCTTTTCTTGAGAATAATGTCATTGGAGTGATGATGATGGCAATGTTACTCAGTCTTGCATCGCTTGGTCTTGGTTCAGAAAACCGCGCTCATTTGCATTCCCTTTTTTCAAGTCTTTTTGCTGCTGTATTGCGCATCATTACTTGGATCATAGCTATCATGCCTTTAGCTATTGGTGCATTTATTATCTTGTTTATAAAGGATCTACGAGGGGGCTTAGAAGTTAAAAACCTAGGGATCTATCTGGCTTGCGTCATCGTTGCTAACCTGATCCAAGGAGGCTTAGTCCTTCCTGTGCTTCTTAAGCTAAAGGGAATTTCCCCCATTAAACTTGTCAAGGCAATGATGCCAGCGCTCTCCATTGCCTTTTTTACTAAGTCCTCCAATGCTGCATTGCCACTAGCCATGAAATGTGCCGAAGAACGCGCTAAAATACCACGCACAATTGCGGGATTTTCTTTTCCCCTTTGCACAACAATTAATATGAATGGATGTGCAGCTTTTATTTTGATTACTGTTTTATTTGTGGCGATGAGCAATGGAATGACTTTTTCGCCAATGGAGATGATTGGGTTTCTATTTATTTCTGTTGTTACCGCTGTGGGAAATGCAGGTGTCCCAATGGGCTGCTACTTTTTATCCAGCGCAATTTTGGCGGCTATGAACGTTCCGCTTAACATTTTAGGCGTCATTTTACCTTTCTATGCCTTTATTGACATGTTGGAAACGGCGATCAACGTTTGGTCGGATTCTTGCGTGACTGCTGTTGTCCACAAAGAAGTTACTGAAAACGCTGGATATGGCATTTCTAACCGGGCTGAGGCTATATCTACAAGTTCTGCCTGAAAATATAGAGTAATGGGATTTTTTCAATAAAGTTCTGCTTTTTAAAATAGTTTGTTATATGAAGCAGTTTTAGTGTTAAAGTGATCAAATTGCAAATTTAAAACAATCTCGCTAAGATGGCCCATTTACAGGAATCATTTATGGATGAACATTCTCCTAAATTCTTTAATGGAGATAGAAAAGAACTTTTTCGAAAAATTGGTCAAGAAAGGCTTGTAAAAATTTTGCAGCGAATGCTTCTTATCCGTAATTTTGAAACACGTGCTGAGGCGGCTTATCAACAAGGAAAAATCGGCGGTTTTTTTCATTCTTACATTGGGCAAGAAGCGATTCAAACCGCATCTGTAGAAGCAATGGGGGAAGAAAATTGGTGGGTGACATCCTATCGGTGCCATGCTCTCGCCCTTCTGCTTGGTGCAACACCCAATGAAATTATGGCAGAACTTTATGGCCGCATAACGGGTAATGCCAAAGGCCGTGGGGGATCGATGCATCTCTATACTAAACGGTTGCTTGGCGGTTTTGGGATAGTTGGCGGTCAGTTGCCTATAGCAACAGGTGCAGCATTTACCCTTAAATATACGGATAATAAAAAAGAAGTGGCTGTCTGCTATTTAGGCGATGGGGCTGTAGCGCAAGGAGCTTTTCACGAGTCTTTAAATCTGGCTTCTCTTTGGCAGCTTCCTTGCATTTTTGTGATTGAAAACAATAAATGGGGAATGGGCACAGCTGTCAATCGTGCTTTAACAAATAAGCTGATCGCTGAGGAAAAAGCCTCGGGATATAATATAAAAGGCTATACCTTTGATGGCATGGATTTTATCGATTGCTATGCTGGGTTTAAACATGTTCACGAGGAAGTGTTAGCAAATTCTAGGCCTGTTTTGATCGAAGTTTTGGCGGAACGATTTAAGGGTCACTCCATTTCTGATCCAGGACTCTACCGTTCAAAAGAACAACTCAAAAATTCTATGACGCGAGACCCTATAAGCCTTCTTCAGAATGACTTGCTCGAGCTGAACGTGATTGATGAAGCGGAGATTAAGAAAATCGATAAAGAATGTCGGGAAAGTGTTATTACAGCCATGAAATTTGCAGAAGAAAGTCCATGGCCGGATCCCCATACCTTGGAGAAAGATGTCTTTGCCCCTGAGCCAGAGGAGATCTTTGAATGAACACACAAGTCATTGATATAAGAGAAGCTTTAAAACAAGCAATCGATGAAGAGATGGCGCGTGATGAGCGCGTTTTTATTATGGGCGAAGAAGTTGCTGAGTACAATGGTGCGTATAAAGTCACTAAAGGGCTTTTAGATAAGTGGGGACCAAAGCGTGTCATTGACACTCCGATTGCAGAGCTTGGATTTGTAGGCTTAGGTATTGGCGCGGCGATGACAGGGCTTAGGCCTATCGTGGAATTTATGAGCTTTAATTTTTCTTTCGTTGCGGCAGACCAAATCATCTCCAATGCAGCTAAAATGTACTACATGTCGGGAAATCGCTTTTCCGTTCCTATTGTATTTAGAGGACCAAATGGCGCTGCTGCACAAGTTTCTAGCCAACACTCGCATTGTGTGGAAGCTTTGTATGGTGTTTTGCCAGGCCTCATTATTGTGGCACCAAGCAACCCATACGATGCAAAAGGTCTTTTAAAATCTTCGATTCGAAGCAATAATCCTGTTTTATTTTTAGAATCTGAGCTTTCCTATGGCGATAAAGGAGAGGTCCCTACGGAAGAATATCTCGTCCCGATTGGTAAAGCCAAAGTTGTATGCGAAGGTAAAGATGTGACCATTGTTTCCCATAGTCGAATGGTTGTTATGAGCCAGAAAGTCGTAGCGGAACTGGCTTCTCAAGGCATCTCTGCTGAGCTAATCGATCTGAGAACAATCCGTCCATTAGACATTGCTACCATTGCAGCTTCTGTCAAAAAAACGGGCCGTTGTGTCCTCGTAGAAGAAGGGCACTATTTTAGTGGGATTGCTGCCGAAGTCGGCTTTGAAATTATGGAACAGTGCTTCGATTATCTGGATGCTCCACTAGAAAGAGTGTGTCAAAAAGAGACCCCCATGCCTTATTCTAAGGTGCTTGAACTGGAAACAATGCCCACTGTTGCACGCATCATTGCTGCTGTGAAAAAAACACTGTTATAAGAAGGAGTTTTTTTGTTATGCCATTCACCGTTACTATGCCCAAGCTTTCTCCAACTATGGAAACGGGCGTTATCGCTCAATGGCATAAGAAAGAGGGAGAACATGTCCAAGCTGGAGATGTGCTGCTTGAAGTAGCAACAGATAAAGCGACAGTAGAACATACTGCTTTAGATGAAGGGTGGTTACGAAAGATCCTTGTGGGAGAAGGCGTAGAAGCAGATGTCAATCAACCGATAGCGATTTTTACTGAAGAGGAGAATGAAAGCATTGAAGGGTATACTTCAGGTGAATCATCTGTCGCAGAACCTAAGGGTGAAATTGCGCTTGAAAAGCAAAAAGCAGCAGTGCACAACACTCTTCAGCAAGAAACTCCATCAGTATTAAAAAAACAAGAACGTATTTTTGTTTCCCCCTTAGCTAAGAAGATTGCTCAAGAAAAAGGTATCGATCTTACCGAAATTCAAGGTTCTGGACCAAGAAATCGTATCGTTTCAAGAGACCTTGAAGTAGCAACTACCAAAAAAGTATCAGACCATACAGTCCTTCACCCTGCATCAGGTACATTTGAAGAAATTACCCTTTCTCCCGTTAGGAAAATCATCGCCGAGCGTTTACAAGAAGCGAAATCTACTATTCCTCATTTTTATGTTGAAAAAAGCATTGATGCATCAGCTCTTCTAAAATTGCGAGAAGAGTTAGCAAAGCATGATCTTAAAGTTTCCATAAATGATTTAGTTACAAAAGGCGTAGCTTTAGCTTTAAAAAAACATCCTGTGATCAACTCAGGGTTTGACGCTAAGAAAAAAATGATTTTAAATTATCAGACAATAGATATCTCTATCGCTGTTAGTGTTGAGGGGGGATTAATCACTCCCATAGTGCGCAATGCGGATTTAAAAGAGCTACGGGAAATTTCTTCAGAGATCAAAGTTCTTGCTAAAAAAGCGCGAGAGGGCAAATTACAGCCACAAGAATTCCAAGGTGGTTCATTTACGATTTCCAATCTCGGAATGTTTGGAGTAAAGAGTTTTCAAGCTATTATTAATCCTCCTCAAGCAGCCATTTTAGCTGTTAGTGGTATCTTAGATATTCCCGTTGTTAAAGATGGCGTTGTTATTCCAGGGAAGGTGATGAATGTCACTATTTCTGTTGACCATCGTGTAATTGATGGAGTTGCTGCTGCAGAGTTTTTAGCTTCCCTAAAGCATATTCTTGAAAATCCTCTTGCCTTAATCATCTAAAGAATAAGCGCTAATGACCCAAGAATCTTCTTTGCCTATCTAAAACTGCTTGAATTTTCTTGTTCACTAACCCTTCTTTATAATTAGTAGCAATACAAGCCAGAACCTTTGGCTGCACTACGGCTTGATCTCCGATTTAAGTAATAGCGCTTGACGCTTTTTCAATGAATCCACAAGGATGAATGAAACCTTTGATAAATCTGAGAAAATTTGTTCAAGATTTCTGTTAAATCTGGCCTCTTTGTGGGATCTAATATCAAAATAAATTTTGCCATGTCTTGCAAAGCTAGATGAAAAGGGCTCGAGGATAGAGAATCATCACTTTTTATAAAAACCAAGTCATGAAATTCCCTTTGCTGGATTAAACTATATGTCATAGCAGAGTCTAGTTGGTTCATGCGGTCAATAAAAAAGAAGCGATCTCCATATATTAATTCATAGAACATAATTCCTAGTGACCAGATATCTGAGGAAGGGGCTGACATAAAATCAAACACTTGTAACTTAAATAAAGCTTTGATTTCATTTAGCTGTTTTTTGATCACCAACGTTTTTTCTTGATTTTGAAGTTTTTGAAAAAAATAGCAATCAGTGAGGTAAGCCCACCCAATGTATCTTTCTGGCGCTATATACTCCCCAAAACCAGTTAAGTGGATAGGCTTGCGAGATTGGTATTCTTCAATAATTTTGTTTTTTAGAGAGCGCTGATTTCTCGCTGTTTCTAGGTCAGAAATTCTTGCTCTCTTGTTAAAAAGAAGAATATTGTCTGGTTTAATATCTCCATGAACTAGTTCTTTTTCATGCATTTGGCGCATGGCCAGAAGGATATCCTGGAAAATTTGCAGACCTTGCATGTGATTTTCTACTGTGGGAGAGGAACGTAACCTATCAATGAATTGCATGAAGCTTCCCTCAGTGCTAAATAGGCTCATGTAGCGAAGTTTGTGAGGAATGCGATTTGAATCATGGTAAATTGGCATCACATGAGTAGAACCTTCTAGAAATTTTAGGTTTTTAATTTCGTGGCTAAGTTGATGGTAGGCTAGGGGCTATTTTTTGGAGAAGAGTAAACAAGGAATAGAGAGAGCTGCTTGATATCTATTGCGAGTCGAAACTTTTTGAGTTTATCAAAATGTAAATATAATTTTGTTAAAGCATATAAGTTCCCGGAATAATCTGTTAAAAAGCTAATTCCTGGATTTAATGCATATTTTGTCAGCTCGAATGGATACCCTTCTTCAGGGGAACCTCTTCGCTTGAAATAGGCATTCCTAGGGAGTTTATCTAATTTAGTCGAAGGCATTAGCTCTCTAAGCAGTAGAATTTCCCATAATTGTTTCTTTTCGCTAGAAGAGAGGGGATGCGTGCAAAACGTCTTTTCAATAATTTGTACAAGCCACCCAAAATTTAAACATGCATGGCTGTTTTTTTGTAAAAGAGGACATTTTTGCGCAGCAAAAAAAGAGTCAGCATTCATCCTTCTTAAAATTTCTGGAGGTCAATTTATAACATTATCAGACGTTAAAAAACTTTTTATACTCATATTAAACTAAAAAACCCTTATTCATTTTCTATTGATTTTAATTAATCATTGTAAACATTTTGTTGAGTTAATGATTAATTTTTGTTAATTAAGCTTCTGATTGTTAACGACTTAAGTTTAAAGACAAAAGTGCTTTTAGATATTGGTAATAAACTTGTCTAATCAATAGATACTGGGATTTTAAAATGTGCAAATCTGCTGCACCATACTTTTTTATTTGTATGTATTTTCGAGCTTCCTGCTCGAATGAGGGAGGCTTATGAGTCAAAGAAAAGATAGAAGAAAGATGTGAAAGGGGTGATGTAATAGCAAACTACTGCTTTCTCCGAATTCTTACGTATAGAAGAGGATTCTAAGGCAGTTATTGATGAATAGAGCACATCTCTTTTCTAGGATCTTAGCAATATAAAATAGTCTATTTCTGCTGAAGAGACTGAATAGATTTGTACGAAGAGTAATAGTAAAAGCCGTTATAGGAGGCCAGTTCATTAAATTGCGCATTTTGAAGCACTAAGGTATTTGATTTTCCATCGTTGGAAAGGAACGCAAACTTTCGATGAATTCTTTGAGGCTTTTTTCATTGCTAAATAGGTTTGCATATAATTATTCTGTAAACCTTGAACCCAGCTTAAATCCCATCTCTAAACTAATATGCAGTCTATTCAATTGCAAGAGGATGCATTGATGCAATCAAAAAAATCTACTTGTTTTTGGTATGGTTACCTTGCTAACAGGATCATCGTTACAAGCTGCTAATGGAGGAAATGGCGATATTGAACATAATGACGTTGTCATGGCGGTAATAGTAATTCTGGATATGGGGGGAGGTGGATTGGAAGATGGCGGTAGAGAGGTGGCTATGGAGGCAGAAGGCCAGAAGGAAATGGAAGCAATGGGCAAGTTGGTAAAAAGAGATAACTAAAGGAACTCTAACAAATGAAAATCACTAAAATTTTATATGTGTTAATTGGGTGTATGCTCGCTATGTTTTTTTCAGTAGAAGCATATGAAAGAAAATATTCAAGTTGTGTTGAATCTCAGAGGACAAACGACGGAAAAAATGGCTATCCAGGATGCCTTGAAGATGGAGAAAATAGAGAAGATGGGCAAATGGGTAAGGATGGCCAAGACGGGGGTTACGGCGGTAATGGGGGTGGAAGTGTTTATGGAAATGGTGGTGATGGTGGAAATGGGGGAGATGCTGAATAAAATTTAAGTGAGAAATACCCTATTTCTGCATCGCTTTTTTTATCATTACCAGTTTAGAGCTGCCTAATTCTCTAGCTTTGCGAGGCGCTCTTCTAAGGATTTAATGCGCTCATAATACTTTTGAATGCTTCTTAATTGGACTGCATTGCGGTTGTAGTCTTCTAAGGGGATTGCTGGTATCCCGCCATATTTTCCGGGTTTTTGGAGGGATTTGGAAACGCCAGAACATCCTGCTACGACGACACCATCCGCAAGTTTGAGGTGTCCTGCCACGGCAACTTGGCCAGCAAGAACAACATGTCGGCCTGTTTTGGTGGAGCCTGCGATGCCAGTTTGGCCAATGATAATATTGTCCTGGCCAACTTCAACGCCATGACCAATCTGCACCAAATTATCCACTTTGCTGCCACGTCCTATTTTTGTTGTCTTAAACCTGGAACGGTCAATGGTCGTGTTGGCACCGATTTCAACATCATCCTCAATAGTTACTGTTCCTACTTGGTTGAGTTTAATATGTCGGCCCTCTTTGTCGGTTGTATAACCAAAGCCACAAGAACCAATGACTGCACCCGGTTGAATCGTTACACGATTGCCAATAAGGCAACGTTCTCGAATGGTGACATGGGGGTGAATCAGACAACTCTCACCTAAAACGCTGTTGGGTCCAATATAAACATGGGCACCGATTGTGGTACTTTTCTCAAGGATCACATTCTTGTCAATCACAGCAAAAGGTCCAATAGCGACATTGCTAGCGACTTTAGCAGAAGGGTGAACGATAGCTGTCGGATGAATGCCTTCAAATCCTGTTAGTTCGGAAGCATTTTCAGAAAAGAGTTCTACAATTTTTTGAAACGCACGGGAAGGGTTTTCTGTAACTAGAAAATTACGCCCATCCATTAATGGCGTTTTATCGTCGATAAAAATAACGCCAGCTTCTGATCTCTTCATCATCTGCTCATAGCGTGGATTGGCAAGAAAGGAGGCATCATCAGCTTTGGCTGTCTCTAAGTCAGCAACATTTGTAATGCGGTGCTGAGCGTTTCCAGATATTTTGGACTGAGTAAGATGAGCTAGTTCCTCTAGGCTATAAGACTTTTGGAACATGGATGCCTCCTTTTGCGTTACCTTACTTAGTTGGAGCGATTGCTTTGGATTCTTCGTCAAATAGCTGGTCCATTTTGGCGGTCACTTTTGAAGAAACATCTAAAGCTTTGTTGTAGAAAAATGCACCTTCATCATTAAGAAGAAGATCATAATTTTCCTCTTTAGCAACTTGTTCTGCAGCTGTTCCTACATTTTCGGATAGTCCTTGAACAATTTTGAAGTTTGTCTGTTGTAAAGATTGGTAATATTGTGTTTGCATTTGGCTCATTTCTTGGCTCAATGCTCTAAATTTACGCTTTAGCTCAGTTTCTGCTTCAGCAGACATCAAATCTAATTGGTCAGGATCATTCAGCTTTTCTGCTAATGCGCTCAATTCCTTATCTTTTTCTTCAAGGACATCTTCGAGCTTCTTCTTCATCGCCTCGAAAGTGTCTTGCTCTTGCTTGCCGATCTTGGAGTCTTCCACGCATCTTTTAAAGTTGATCATTCCGATCTTAAGCGCTTTTTGTGTTGTTGTCGAAGCACTTTCAGTAGGGGCTGCAGCCATCAGCATGTAGGATGACACTAATAACGCAGACATTTTTAAAATTTTAAAAGAAATCCTTTTCATCATTACTCCTTGCAATGAATAATTAAAATTTACCACCAAAACTTATGAAAAAGCGTCGCACTTGGCTTCCTTTGCAATGGTTTGTCGGGAAACCAAAGCCGAGGCAGACAGGAGGAAAGCTATCCAGGACCTTAATACGTGCACCAAAACCAACTGAGGTAAAGATTCTTCTGTTCAATTCCCATTTATGCTCATGCAGCTGTCCTGCATCAAAAAAGACGAAGCCATCAAAACGCTTGTTAAACCTATGGTTATATTCTAACGAAGCGATCTGCATGGTAAGGCCCCCTTTGGGATCTTTGCTTTTTTGGAATCTAGGTCCAATGCGGTAAGCTCTATAGCCGCGAATGACATTATCCCCCCCAAGAAAGAGTCTTTCATCTAAAGGTAAGTCATCAAGTCCTTTACCAAATGGATCGATACAGCGTAAATCCAAACGCCACTTAAGAACATCTCTATCGGTGAGAGGATAGTAATAAGAATTTAAGTAGGCATATCCTAGAAAGTTGTACTTTCCACCAAGGCCTGCATATTCCATTTCAAACCGGGAGCGAAAGCCTCGTGTTGGAAACTCGAGTTGGTCAGTGGAATCGTAGGAGAGGTCAAAACCTGTCGCTGAGATAATCCCATCTTTTCCTGCAGCTGCAACTAGCTCTGGATCATCGTCACTATTGTTACTAATGTGCGTATGGGAGTTTCTCAGTCTATAATGCCAACCAAAACGAACAAACGCATTGATTTCATAATTGGCATGAAGCGTCAATCCAGTTGCATCGATGTCGTAGTCATTAGAAATATAGCGATTGCTTGTTCTTTCGATATCAAAGCCCACGCTCCAAAGAGAATCCATGAAGAAGGGTTTTGTCCAGGAAAGAACGTAGCTTCGGCTTTTGTTTCCCACGCTAAACGTAAGGTGAGCATACTCTCCTCCTCCCCGCAATGCTGGATAGCCTCTGTCAAATAAGCTGCCTAGGCCCTTGAAGTTGAAGTTTTTCTCCGTGATATTAATACCACCGAAAAGTGTTTCAGCAGTGCTATAGCCAAAGAAAAGGCCAAAATGCCCCGTTGATTTTTCCTCAACTTCGATATGAACATCACGATAATTGCCCTCTGTGATGGTGCAAGACTCCGATTGCACAGCATAGACATTGACATGGCTAAAATAGCCGATGTTGACCAACCGCTCTTCCGTTTTGCGTAGTTTCTCGGCGTTAAAAATTTCTCCTGGGACGACCAATGTTTCATTTAAGATAACATTCGTTTGTGTCGAACAGTTGCCAAAGACTTTGATGAGCCCTACGCGGTATTGCTCACCTTCTTCAATTGTAAAATGTACAGAATAGGAGCAAAATTCCGGATCTAGACGGCATTCAAAGTTAATATTGGCGTCAATGTACCCACGTCGTCCATAGAATTCGTCAATGCGACTACTCGATTCGCGAATTTTTTCTGGAGAAAAAATGTCCCCATCACGAACTAAAATGCGGTTCCAAATATCTTCATCTGAATAGAGAGTATTACCCTCGAATGTAACTTTGCTAATGTTGTATTGAGGACCGCGGTCTGCAATAATTGTGATAACAATTCGATCCTTTTCGCACTCATCAATATCAATCGTGATTTTTGCATCGGCAAAGCCCTGATTTTGAATATAATTCAGAATGACAAAGTTGTCATGCTGCATAGCCTCGTCATTATAGATACCTTCATGCGTTAGCCAGCTTGTAAATAAGTTGTATTTTTTTGTTGCCATGAGTTCGAGGATGGCATCTTCTTCGTAAGAGGAGAAATTACAAAAAACGATATCCTTGATTTTTCCTGAGCGTCCCTCGCTAATGCAAACGATAATGTCAACCTCATTGGTCTCTTCGTCAAGCTTAACTTCGTAGTTAAGCTCTGCTTCAAAAAATCCTTTCTTAATATAGTAACCTTTGATCTTGTGAAAGGCTTTATTGAAAGTCAGTCGATCAAAGACGGTGCAAAGCGTTACCCCTAATTCTTTCTGCAATATGCCTGTGTCAATTTTTTCGTTTCCCAGCCAAGTGATTGTGCGAATAATAGGTTTTGGGAAAATTTTTAGCTGAATTTGCAACTTGTTGTCGACGATATCCAAAGAGGGATCGACGCGATCAAATTCTTGAGCGAGCAATTTTAAGTCGCTATCGAAGTCATTTTGTGAGAAGAAGTCGCCCTCACGCGTTTTGAGACGTGTTTTAAGAGGCTTGCTGTCATAGCTATCGCTATTCGGGCCGTTCATATAAACGAAAATTTTTTCAACAATGAGATTTTCGTATTGCATAGGTGCTGCAGCGATTTGAAATGCTGCCACTATGAAAAGGAAGCTTTGGATTATTATTTGTTTTATTTTCATGGATGTATCTTAATGTAGGCGTATCTGAAGTCGATAATCATAGGATGCCTGACTTATCTTTGCAATCCAAAACTCTTGATTTCAACATTAGACCCTCTTGCATAATTTCATTTGCTTGCTAAAGTTACCCTTTGTAGCGGCTTTATCGTTAAATTTTTCAACCATATGTACTCATATGCTCTCACAATTTTTCGATAAATCCACTCAAAAATGATCAAATTTTTCAAGCAAAGCAAGTTATGCAAGAGGTCTATTATTGTTAAGTTTAAATTTTAGTTGAAGGCAGACTAAAATGTTCCCCTTCCGGAAAAGGCTCGAGCAAGAGTTCCTTCATCAACATAGTCGAAAGAGCTTCCCATGGGTAGCCCAAAGGCGAGCCTCGAAAGTATTAAGTTAAGGGGAGTGAGTTCTTGTTTAAGGTAAAGAGAAGTAGCATCACCTTCGACAGTAGCATCTAAGGCGATAACGATTTCTTTAATGTTAAGTGTTGCAATACGCTCCTTTAATTGTGCAAAGCGTAGTTTATCTGGAGTGATGCCTTCAAGAGGAGAGAGTAAGCCTCCCAATACGTGATACAATCCTTGGTACTCCCTCGTGCTTTCGACGGATAAAGCGTCCCGTGCGGATGCGACTACGCATAGCACGTGAGAATTCTGGCGGTAAGGTTGGCAAAAGAGACAATCTTCATCTCCTCTTAGACAGCCGCACATCGCGCAATGCTGCAACTTTTCCGGGATCTCTTCAATTGTTTGAGCAAAGGCTGCTAGCTCGCTAGGGGACCAATTGATGAGATGAAAAGCAAAGCGTTCAGCACTTTTTGAGCCGACGCCAGGAAGCTTTTTCAAACTTTCAATGAGTTTAATAAGGTGAGAAGGTAGCATTACCATGTCCAAGGGGTTAAAATTTCTGCGCCATTTTCTGTGATGAGAAGAGTATGCTCAAACTGGGCGCTCGCTTTGCCATCACGTGTTCTAGCTGTCCATTTGTCTACAGGATCGATGACTGCCTCTCTTACACCGGCATTAATCATGGGCTCGATCGTAAAAGTCATGCCAGGTACAAGAGGCACATTTAATCGATTGCGGCAATGGGCAATCTGAGGACCTTCATGAAATTCTACACCCACGCCATGTCCAACAAATTGGTTGACAACAGAACAGCCTTTGGGAACCGCATAGGACTCGATGACTTCTCCAATTTGAGAGATTGGAGTTCCTGGTTTCAAGATCGCGACAGAACGCATAAGGCATTCATAAGCTACATCAACAACTTTTTTTCGCTCTTCTGTTGTTTTCCCGACCACAACCATCTTACTACAGTCTCCATAATAACCGTCGAGAATGCAGGTGACGTCAATATTAAGGATGTCACCCTCTTTCAATGGGGTTTTGTCTGGGATTCCGTGGCAGATGACTTCATTAAGCGATGTGCAAATGCTTCTAGGGAAGGGAGGTTCTCCATAATGCAGGGGGGCAGCGATTGCGCCTGCTTTTTTGTGCAAAGAGACAGCGAGATCATTAAGAGCCTGGGTCGTTATCCCTTCTCTGGCAGCAAGACATACTTCTTCTAAAATTTCAGCAGATAGCTTGCATGCAGCCTTAATCCCTGCAATTTGCTCAGCATTTTTGATGATAATATCATATTTATTCAGGTAAGTTTTCTTTAAATCTTCTAAGTTTTCTTTTTTTTCCGGTAACTGGGGATAGTGGCACTTTTTCCATTTTTTTCCACTTTTGCACCAGCAGTAGTCATTACGCCCTATCATAATTTCTATCACCAAAATTTCATCTTTTTAGCCACTATATCCTAATTGCGATTTCTTTTATACTGATACACTATTAGATGAACCTAAGAGGAAAAAAATGAAGCCAGAAGACCTTAAAAGGCCTTTCAAATGGGATGCACGCTGTCCACTTCTTAAAGATGGAGTATTTTATGTTCCAGAACGCTTTTCAGACTACGTTAGCTTTTCCTTTCCCGACTGGCAAGATGCAACACTTTTTGGAAACAATCATCCGGTAAAAATTGAGTACTGCAGCGGCAATGGCGCGTGGATTGCGGATTGCTCTTTAAAAGATCCCAGCTGCAATTGGGTAGCCATTGAAAAACGTTTTGATCGAGTACGCAAAATATGGTCGAAAAGAAAGAACCTAAAGTTAAACAACCTGCTTGCTGTGTCTGGCTTGGGCTATACTGTCACTAAACACTATTTTAAGGACAGCAGTGTTGATGAGATTTTTATTAACTTCCCCGATCCATGGCCTAAAACAAGGCACGCAAAGCATCGCATCGTGCAACCGCTATTTATTCAAGAGATGTGGCGTATTCTTAAAAAAAATGGCAAAGTAACAATCGTAACAGATGATGAGGACTATTCCCAAATCATTATAGAGGAAATGAGGGGATTTGATGGTTTTAGCTCGCAATTTTCAGCACCCTATTATAAAACAGATTTACCAGGATATGGCACTTCCTATTTTGAGGAGTTATGGCGGAGTAAGGGGAAGCTTATTCGGTATCACCAATTTCTAAAAAAAGGCCCTTAAATGGATGTCGTCATTCAAAAACATTCCTCTTTAAATAGTTCGGTTGATACAGGCGAATTTTTAACATTTGCCCCTTATTCGCTGAGCGCTAAAGAGCAAATGAAGAATGCTCTTTTTTCAAGAAAATATCCCCGTACAGAGTTAGAAAAAATTTTAACGACGTACAACACTCTAATCGAAAATGATGCTAAGGCTTTAGAAAATTGTGTCAAGCTAAGGGATCAAAAGACTCTTTGTGTAATTACAGGGCAAAAGCTCGGATTAATGGGTGGACCTGCGTGTTCGATTTTAAAGGGACTTAGTTGTCTGCTTTTAGCCAAAGAATTAAATGCCATCCCCATTTATTGGCTAGCCACTGAAGATCACGACCTTCATGAAATCGATCACACCTACCTTATCGATTCTTGGGGGAATCTAAAAGACTACAAATTGCATTTTCCCGAACGCCCCCTTTCTGTAGAGGATTTAGTTTTAAATGAAAAGCACCATGCGGTGATCGATCAGTTTTTAGAAGATGCTGCTATTTCTTTTTCTTTCGGTAGGCATCCAGATTTTGCTACGACGATGGCAAGTTTTTTAGCAAAAACTTTTCAAGGGACGGGTATGGTTTTTGTTGAACCGAAATTGCTAAGAGACCTTAGCAAGCCTTTTTTCTTTAAAGAGTTACGCAATCATCAAGAGATTCTTGCCGTTTTGAAAGAGACCAAAATGCAGCTCGTGGCAAGCGAAGAGCAAGCTCCTTTACCTGTGGAAGAGGGGCCACAATTATTCTTTAAAACATCCAAAGGAAGCCGAGAAAAAATTAAAGCGAACAAAAAGGGGTTTGAAATTGGAGGCGAGGTTTATTCATTAAGTGACCTAGAGGTGCTTCTTGAAAAAAATCCGGAACGTTTTAGTTCAAATGCTTTCTCTCGCCCTGTTTTACAAAGCGCTATTTTCCCAACTGCAGCTTATGTGGCTGGCCCGACTGAGCTAAATTACTATCGACAACTTAAAGAATACCATTTCTACCATGAAATCCCTATGCCTTGGATCGTTCCACGTCTATCGGGAACTTTTCTTACTCCAGAAGCAGCTGATTTGTTTCACAAGCTGGCTTTGGACCCTTCAGACCCGATCCCCAGGCATTGGGCAGAGCTTATGCCTCAGCTTCATGAGGATTTGGAGCAAGTAAAAAGGGAGTGGGAGCATGTTGCCTTGCGCCTTTTTTCCGAAGAGTTGACGAAAAAAACGCTTGATCGCTCCATGAGTCATCTCCTTCGTAAGTTGGAAAAGCAAATTTGTAAGGCACGTTTGCAAAAACTGGAAGTTCCTCTTCACGCTTTGCACTATTTGCGCAACCTCCTCCATCCCCATCAGCAGTTGCAAGAGAGGGTGTTGAACTGGTCAGCTTTTCAAGCTACTTGTAAAAAAAACCTTATCAATGAGTGTTTACGTGTATTAAAATGGGATATAAATGGCCATTTTTATTTTGCAATATAACTGTCTAGCTTCACTATCACCTCCAAGCCCCTCTATCTCGCAAATTGCACAATCTCTTTTTATAAGAGCTACATCTGTAACCCCCTGAACAATAGCATCTTTTGGAGGAGGAATTAATGGCTCAGCAACAAAAAAACTCAAAGGCAGAAAACGTCATATACTTGTTGACACTCAAGGACTAATAATCAAGGCTTTTGTCACAGCAGCAAGCCTAAATGATAGAGAAGGTTTATTTGGAATTTTTGATGCTTGGAAAAATTCAAGAAGGAAATTAAAAATCTTATGGGTAGATGGGGGAAACTATGCTCGTCAGCCAAGCAAAAGCAAAAGGGATAGAATTAATTACGGTAAAGAGAAGGGGTTCTGCATTCAAGATATTGCCTCGAAGATGGGTTGTTGAGCGTACATTTTCTTGGTTGGGGAGAAATAGGCGATTGAGTAAAGATTATGAGTACAGAACTAACACGAGTGAGTCAATAATTTATTTGGGGATGTCCAGGTTAATTTTAAGACGAATTGGAAATTTGTGAACAACCCCTTATTTCTCTCAACATTTAAAAAAATTTATAAAGTTGAGATAATTGTAAATTAAAACCAAACTATTTCTTCTAAAGAAAAGTTGAAAATTATTTCTTTATAAAATAAACTTCCAAAAAATTGATATAAGGAGTTGGCTTTATGACAGCTGGTGTTGATTCAAGTATTCGACAACAATGCCCAAATAATAATTCTATTAGCCCTTCAAAGCAAAAATCCATAGGTGAACGTAGGCATGATCTATTTAGGTCGACTATTAGTGGATTAACTGACATTTGGAACGAGATTGAAAGGTATCCAAAAGGATCAAAAGAATACAAAGATGGCTGGAGAAGATTTGAAGCTCTTTTTGATAAATTCGAGGTCGAAGTTTTTCGTCTATCTAATGAAACGTTTGATGCGGTAGAAAAGAAGATAGCTGATGTAGGATGGCGAGCCAGATTAATGCATCTTAAACCGCAATTTAAATGGATAAAGAACCTAACAGATTTTTCACAGATAACATGGGGAAATGTCAAAGCCCTTAGGCAGTTAAAGGACTTTCAGGGCATCATTCGGTATAGCGAAAAGGAAAAGCTCATAAAAAAAACGACTGGCAGGTTTGAGAAATTCAAAAAGACAGTAGACGCTTACAAGCCTACTTTTTGGCAGAAAATTTGGCAAATTGTAACTTTAAGATTTACCTTCATTAAGGTTAATCAGATAAGGAAATATCTAGAAAAGATCTAGATATCCCTTACATTAATGCAGCGATTACAAAATAAAATTCAGAAGCACTTGTATTTGTCTGATCTAAATTCGGAATATAAAGCACGTGAAGAATAATGACCTATTTATTTTTTCATTTGTTCCTCGTATTTTTTCATACAATCATCTACAAGTTGGATATTCTCGCGAGTGATACCCCTATTTTTGATCTCTTTTAACAGTTCTTTTCTTTTACATGGAACCATAGTCATCAAGAAAGTATCACCCCAACTCATTTCTGATAAATTCATTGTTTGTTTATGGCTCACCCAAATTACTCTTGTTAACGTGTCAATTTTTCCGATTAGGAGAGCATCTCTCTTTTCCATGCGCTCTTCCATTTTCTTCAGCACTTTAACAACATACTTATCCTTAGAATCTGAAGTTTCCGTGAATGTTTTGTTTTTTTTGTCCTTGCCATTTTGCGCAATCAGATCGGCAGCTAGAGTGTTTTTTCTAAGAGAATTAATAGTTAGAACATTTCTTGAAAAAGGGCACAAAAATTTTCCGTCGGTCGATTGAGATTCTAAATCTTTCCAAGTACTAAGATTTAGGGTGTGACATGCAGGTGAGCAAGAATCCATCCATGGATCGATCAGTTTATTAAACGTTACTGGATCTAAGTTAATTGACGACATATTTTTTCCTAAAATTTAAAAAATTTTATTCTTGTTTGTGTCATAATTAGAAATTATCATAATCATTTCCTATTTTGGAAATGTAAAGAATAATTGTTAACTCCACTTTGCAAAAATTTTTAAATTTTGAGAAGACTAAAATAGCACAAAAAAACTGATAAAGAGTTTTGGTCTGTATACTTCTCATTTCTCATTGCTACATAAGCCACTACTTTACTTTCAAGTATCTCTTTAGATACGATTCTTTTATTAAGACATTATCCTTTAAGAACAGAAATCTCAATCTCCGCTATATTCAACCACTTCCCATTTTTGATGTATGGTGCACTTTTAGTTTTCTTATCATCCCCCCCCCGCTTCTTCCAGCTCAAAGGCTTCATAAAGATTGGTCAATCTGCAACTTTTGCTTTACGTCAACCTCCCAAAGACTGCCTAGATACAAAAAAATTGCTCATCTCAAGTTCTTCATTTTCAATAACCCTTGCATTTAGATTGTCTTGGGGGCTCGTGAATAATTTCATCCATAAACCTTAGTAACCAAGGCGTGTTGACATTAAAATTTCTACAAATCCCTTCGAAAGAAAGTTTTTTAAATAATGCTTGTCTAATTTTTACTCTTTCTTCTTCTGAAATAGATTTTTTCTTTGGATTGAGAACAAATTGCCTGCCACATGAAAGGCATTGATGGGGTTGTTTTCCACCATGAATATGTCCATTTTTCTTGATGATTATTGAATTGCACAAAGGACATGCTAAGCCCATAAGTTTCTCCTTATTGTAGACAAAGAAGAAAACCTGAAAATAGTCAGTAATGTCAAATCAGTTTTCTAAAGCATTACTTGTTTATGACTATCCAAATTCCAACATACAAGCTAGAGAAAGGATGGAGGGGATAAGAAAAAGACGAGAAAATGGAGAACAAGTTATATCTCCAAACCCATGTGTATTGACAGATTACTTTTTAGCAAATAAAGCCAGACTATATAGAGACAATGTCTTAAGAAGGATCATTGATTTATTTGTGCTAGTTTCACACTCGTAATCTCTACTCCCTCACCCATTTCTCCCTAGTCAAGAAAATGCATGCCTACCAACCCATTTTCTATACAATATCTTGAATGCAGCAGCCCTTCCCTTTACCGTAATTAATTTTATCCTTTTAGCTTTCGCTGGCCTGACGAGCACCAGTTTCCTTCATACCCTTTTATTTGGTCGGTTGTAAAAAGGGGGGGCTATAAGATCCCTCCCTTTGTTTATTAAATCATCTGAATAAGGCTTTCTCATATTTAAGGTCGTGTTGTTTGGGTTTAGGTTACATCCAAAAAATATTTAAAATTTTAGTTGGTGAACACTCTCTTAAGGCAATCGATTAAGGCCTTGTTGCATAAACCTCGTCTGCAGTATAATTTATGCAACAAGGCCGTTTACGTATATTAAAATGGGATATAGGTGGCCATTTTTATTTTGCAATATAATGCCCTAGCTATTAAATTTGTCATCTTATGTTGACATCTTTAGTTAATACTTACTGCCTCCCTTTTCTGCAGACCTTTACGCTTCCGTTACCTTCTAAAATTGTAAACGTTGTATCTGGTGCCATGAGGCTTTTATTGGAAGAACCTCGAAAGAGCGCTGGATGGAATTGCGAAAAAGAGTTTTATTCTTCTGGAAGGGTGACGGTCAAAGCTCTTGCTGAGGAGTATTTTGAAGATGCCAGCGGTGAAATTGAAGATAGGCAGATGAATTTCTCATGCCAAGGCCGACTCTCTTTAAACAAATTAATCCATCATCCTTAAAAGCTAATTATCGATCCATGCAATATCAGCCTCATACATTTCAGGTCATTCCTCTCGATGCTACAACAAAATCCACAATGCATTGGCAAGAAGCGCGGACAAAGGCTCTGACGGCTTTAGCTGCAGGCCAGAAAATCCTTTGGCAGCTAGAAATGGGTTTATTTAGCCATCTAAATGCACCGTTATCGAATACCTCTCAATTCATGACTCTTCGTCTAGCTTTAGAACATTTTCGAGATTCTCTATGGGAAGAGTTTCATAAATACAGCAAAGGGGTCTCTCTTTATCAAGGAACACCAGACTACTCCTTACATTTTGATTGGGATAGCGAGCAAAGTTTAAATTATTTAGAATGGCTAAAGGAGACGTTCATCGATTGTGAGCAGCTATCTCAAGCTACGGGAATGCCTTGCTCTTCATGGGAAGAAGCGCCAAACTCACTGAAAGGTTCCCTTGTTGAAAAAATCTTTTGCCGTGACGTCTGCTCTGCCTATCTGACACAATTAATTGCAAACGTTCCAGACCGCATTCCGCTTTTTTTAATGCTGGATTGTTCTGCTGATCTGGATCCACTTGTGCAGCTTCTTTTAACAGCGCGGGATGTTTATCCCCGTTTTGAACTTCTCTACGGCGCAAATCATTTGATCCAGGACCCGGAGGCTCATCTAGCGATTTGTTGGCCTTTAAATGAAAAAAAGTCCCCTGCGCAATTTAAAAATTTAGCTCATGCGCTACACAAGCTACAGAATAAGAAAATTCCTTTTAAAGTGATCCCTGAAAGTCATTTGACTGTGGAATGGCACGGCTTAGATCATTTGGTCTATTCTCCAGAGCTCCTTTCAAATTCAGGAGTGCGTAAACTGCGAGGATTTCATGCTGCTGGAGGGACTCTCGTGACCGTAGGAGATTTTTTAGGTTTTTCAGAAGAGATCTCTTTCGAAAATTATCTCAATTCTACTATAAACTAAGTTCTAGTAGGTCTCTATTAAAAAGCCTTAGATTGCTAGTCTTTCCCATGCATTCAAATAGAAGGTGCTATATGTCAGTTGAAAAAAAAGTGGCCTATAATTTTAGCTCTACGCCAGCTGCGGAAGCACTGAAGCATCTTGCAACGCATCCGATCGATTTAACAAATCCTAAAACAATGAGTTTAGAGAGAATCAAAAGCTTCACAGCTCACGATGTGGGACTGACCCTTTCCTTCGCGACGGAGCGGGTAACAGAAGAGGTGCTTGATGCATTAGAATCTCTTGCTTTAGAAGCTAATGTCCATGATAAAATGGCTAAAATGCAGTCCGGGGAGATCGTAAATTATATCGAGGGGTACCCCAGTGAAAATCGCGCTGCACTACATACTGCAGTGCGGGATTTCTTTGCTCATCCTAATACAGCCAAACCGGCACAAGAAGCTGCTGCTTTAGCTAAAGGGCAGGTGGAGAAGCTGAAGAGCTTACTCAACGTTTTGGATGAAAAAGACAACATTCATGATCTTGTTGTTATTGGGATTGGAGGCTCTGAATTAGGTCCTAAGGCCCTTTATCAATCTTTAGAGTATCTAAGTCGAAAAAATCGCCGTGTCCACTTTGCAGGTAATATAGATCCAGATGGTTTAAATTTAATTTTAGATCGTTTGGAATTAAAACGTACTCTAGTTTGTGTTGTTTCTAAAAGTGGAACAACATTAGAAACTGCTGTGAACGAGGAACTTGCCAGGAGCTACTTCCATAAGGCAGGGATCGATCCCCATGATCACTTTGTTGCCGTCACAGGTGAAGGCAGTCCTATGGATAACCCTGAAAAATACCTTGAATGTTTCTACATTTGGGATTGGATTGGCGGTCGCTACTCAGGCTCCTCTATTATAGGAGGGGTGATATTAGGATTTGCTTATGGTTTGGAAGTCTATTTAGATTTTCTAAAAGGAGCCAATGCCATGGACAAAGCAGCTCTTAAAAAGGATGTTCGTTCTAATTTGCCTCTTTTACTTGCTCTCTTAGGAATATGGAATCATAATTTTTTAGAAATTGAAACACTTGCCATCATACCTTACAGCCAGGCGCTTTCTCGATTTCCAGCTCATCTTCAGCAATTGGATATGGAGTCTAATGGTAAGCAGGTAGATAAAATGGGACGTTTTGTCAGCTTTGCCACAGGCCCTATCATTTGGGGAGAGCCAGGTACTAATGCGCAGCATTCTTTTTTTCAGCTGATTCACCAGGGGAAAGTCCCTATCGCCCTTGAGCTTATCGGCTTTAAAGAATGCCAAACGAAAAAAGACTTTAAAAGCAAAGAGACCACCTCACAAGAAAAGTTGCTTGCTAACTTATTGGCTCAAGCTATCGCTCTCGCTCAGGGCCAAAACAGCGATAATCCCAACAAGCAATTTTTGGGAAATAGGCCAAGCCATCTGATTTTAGCAAAAGAGCTAAATCCTTATTGTTTAGGTTCTTTACTCGCGCTTTATGAGCACAAAGTGACTTTTCAAGGCTTTATTTGGAATATTAATTCTTTTGATCAAGAAGGGGTGCAGTTAGGCAAAGTGTTGGCGAATCGCATTATCGATCAGTTTGCCGCTTTTGGGAAAGAGAAAAAAGGGGATTACCCGATCGGTGAGGCCTACATTCAACTTATCAAAGAGATCAAATGACTTTTTTACTGCAAATTCCAAAACGCTCTTCCACCTGCTCACACGGCAAAGAAACGTTTTCTGACGGTATGGATTATTATTCTTTTATTCAGCAAGAAAAGGATCATTTGTACGTTCGTTTTGATTACTGTCAGCACTGTTGGCGCCAATTGGAACTTTCGGAAATGACTTTTTGGAAGGGACGTATCTCGTCTAAGAAAGAAAACAAACCGAAATCCTCAGAGGAAAGTGCCTTGCTATATCTCGATCAAGTTCTTTCAGATTCTACAAAAAAAGAAGAGCTTTTCATTCTGGCTCTTTATTTGGCACGTAAAAAAATTCTTGTCTTTAGAAAATCTTTAGAATCTCACGATCTTTATGAAAATTTAGAAACTGAAGAAATGCTCTCTATTCCCAAAGTGGCGATCTCTTCTTTAGATCTTCCAGTTTTACAAAAAAAATTAGCTGAAAAATTGAAAGTTTCTCATGATTGAGTGGCTCCATGAGTTTTTGATTTATATTGCCTCAGAAAAAGGGTTAGCCCTTAGCACCTCTTTTGCTTATGAAGCGGACTTAAAAAAGTTTATCCTCTTTTTAAAGGATCAAGGTTATCAAAACTTCAATGCAGTTAACGAGCAGATCCTTATTGCCTACCTCCAGCAGCTTAACGAGCAAAAATTGGCCGGCTCATCCATTGCTAGAAACTTATTTGCAATTAAGGTCTTTTTCCGCTTTATCAAAAGAGAAAAGGGAATGATTGCCAATCCAGCACAGTATTTGTCGGCTCCCAAACTGTGGCAACTGATTCCGGATATTTTAGCTCCCTTTGAAATTGAAGCACTTCTACAACAGCCAGATCTTACCACTTTTGAAGGTGCTCGCGATGTAGCAATTTTAGATTTTCTTTACTCTTGTGGATTGCGGGTGTCGGAAGTCTGTTCACTGGGTGTGCAGGATGTTGATGATCAATTTGTGCGAGTGTTGGGGAAAGGAAATAAAGAGCGGCTTGTTCCTATTGGCAATAAAGCCCTTCAGTCTTTAGCAGTTTATGAGCCTTTTCGCGATACGGTAGAAAATAAAAAGCAGCAAAGGCTCTTTGTCTCGCCCAAAGGCAAAATTTTGTCCAGAAATTATGTTTGGAGAATGATCAAGACCTATGGAACTAGAGCGGGTATCACGAAAAATATTTCTCCTCATACTCTAAGACACTGTTTTGCAACCCATCTATTAGATAATGGTGCGGATTTACGCGTGATTCAAGAGATGCTAGGACATGCCCATATTAGCAGTACTGATCGTTACACTCATATCAGCCGTTCTCATCTTCAACATGCTTTTGAACAATTTCACCCGCGCCCTTGAAAGTCGGGTAGGCGGGTGTCGATTGATTAGTGAAGAGCTTCTTGTGTAGCTTTGGCAAGCTCTTGGATTGTGACCTTAAACTTTAAATCTTCCGCCCATTTTGAGCTACGCTCTTGATCAAGCCAATTGATAGAACGTTGTTGGTCATTGTAGACATGCATGCATAAACCTTCTGAGCCAGCGACCAAACAATGCCATGTTTTGCCCGGAATGGTTAGCTTTCCTTTGCCGCAATAGTTGTATTCCCAAGTTTTTCCTTCATCTTGGGATAGCCAAACATAGCAACCTCCTGATTGGATTTCGAATTCTTCAATAATATCGTGATAATGAGGCTGTACAAACCCACCTGGCACATAATAAACAATCCGTTGGTCATTAATGGTAATGTCCCAAAAACTTTCTCCAGTCGATTGACTTAGTTTGGGTGTCAACTTCACATCACCAAGCTGATATCCTGCAGCTCTTAAGGCTAAGAGTGCTTCTTCCATAGAGGCGCTATTTTTTGCAAAGGGCCCAGGAAGTTCTTTATAGACTAAATCGATGTTCAATGATTCGGGCTTGGATGTGTGATATAGATGCTGAAGGGGTAATGGGCTGAATGTAGACGCAGGATTCATAAAAAGAGTCTCCTAAATAAAGTTAAATTTGTCTAACTTTCTCATAGTTAAATTTTTATATTCAATAAAATTTTGATCATTTTTGAGTGAATTTATCGGAAAATTTTGAGAGCCTATGAGTACATAGGGTTGAAAAATTTAAAGATAAAGACGCCAAAAAGATTAATTTTAGCAAGTAAAGGAAGTTAGGCAAGAGGTCTAATACATAAAAACCCTTTGCTCTTTGAGGCTTCTGGCTGTATAAGAAGATTGAAGGGCATAATCCGGTCTGCCCCTTGTAAATAATATCCCAAAAACTAACTAACATATGAAAAAAGATGACTTAAATGAATTTAAGTTAAGCAAAAAAGCCAAAGCGCGGCTTAAAAATAAGCCCCTTTTAAAAAAGTGGCTGGCCGAAGGGAAAACAGCACAGCAGATTTTGGATTTTTCTGAAAGCGCTATGCTGAAGTTTTACCAAGCAGCTTATCATCTTTTAGAACATAATCGTCATGAGGACGCAGCGAATGCTTTTATTTTCCTTGTGACTCTAAACCCTTATCATCACGACTACTGGATTGGACTTGGAATGGCGAGTCAATTACGTCATGATTATGAAATGGCCATCGATGCCTACGAAATGGCTGCCGTGTGTCGTGTCGAGGATCCAACGCCCTACTTTTATTTAGCTAAGTGCTTATTTGCAATTCACGATCGCGCAAGCGCTCTTTTAGCCTTTGATTTGGCGATTGAATATGCTGGGGAAAACGAGAAATTTAAAGATTTAAAAAAGCAAGCTCTTCAAGCCAAAAAAATTCTGCTTAAGTCAACTTGATTGGTAAAAAATTTCTTTAGACCCAACGGATAAGCTCTAATAGACTTTTTGCATAATTTACTTTGCTTGAAAAAATTGATCATTTTTGAGTGAATTTACCGGAAAATTTTGAGAGCATATGAGTACATATGGTTGAAAAATTTAACGATAAAGGCGCCAAAAAAGGTAATTTTAGCAAGCAAATGAAGTTGTGCAAGAGGTCTAATAGTCGCTCATTTTTTTATGAAGTAACTCATTGACGACTTGAGGGGAAGCTTTTCCTCGGGAGAGCTTCATGACTTGGCCCACTAAAAAGGCTAATGCTTTGTCCCTACCTGCGTTGTAATCCGTGATAGACTGCGGGTTTTCGCCAAGTACTTTATCGACAAAAGCCTCGATTTCCGCTGCATCATTCAGTGGTTTGTAGTCAGGGTTTTTGTTGACAATCTCTTCAGGATTTAAGCCTGGGTTAGCCACCATGTCATCAGCAACACTTTTGGCGATTTTCCCATTAATTGTCCCTTCATCGATCATATTGATCAATTTTCCAACATGCTGAGCGGGAATGCCAGATGTAACAAGATTTTTCCCGCTTTCTTTGTATCTGCCTGCAAATTCTACAATCAACCAGTTGCATAGGCTTTTGGCATTGGAGGTTTCTTTAAGAGCTTCTTCGAAATAATCAGCAAGCGGCTTGTCGTAGGTTAAAACAAAGGCACTATGAGGAGGAATTTGTAGCTCTTTGACGTAACGCCGTTCTCTCTGAAGAGGAAGTTCTGGCAAAGCTGCTCTGATTTTTTCAATGTAGTCACCGGTTAGGAGGATGGGTGGCAAATCAGGCTCGGGGAAATAGCGATAGTCTTCGGCATCTTCTTTGCGTCTCATCAATACAGTTTCTTTCTTTTCCGGATCCCAACGATAGGTTGCTGAGGTGATGATTTCCTCGGAAGTTTTCCCAGGATTATTTGTGTATTCCCTTATTTGCCTTTTAATTTCCGACTCTAAAGACATCTCAAGGTAATTAAAAGAATTGAGGTTTTTGATCTCAATTTTATTGCGTAATTTTGTTTCCCCTTTAAGTCTTACGGAAACGTTGACGTCAAAACGCAGTGACCCTTCTTCCATGTTGCAATCAGAAGCATCAATGTATTGAAGAATAGCCTTTACTGCCATGGCATAAGCAACAGCTTCTTTCGGGCTATGCATACATGGTTCTGAAACGATCTCAATTAGCGGAACCCCAGCACGGTTATAATCTACGCCTGCAAAAGAAGGAAAATGCTTTAACATACCTGCATCGTCTTCAAGATGTACATGGTGCACAGCAAAGGACTGCTCTTCCTCGCCGACTTCTGCAATTACGGTCCCTCCAATCACAATCGGTTCATCATACTGCGTGATTTGAAAGTTGCGCGGACTATCGGGATAAAAATAGGATTTACGATCAAATTTACTAAAGTGGGCAATTCTTGCATTAATCGCGCAGCCAAATTGCACGGCTTTGCGCACAGCTTCTTTATTCAGTACAGGCAAGGCCCCAGGCTGACCTGTGCAAACTTCGGAAATGTTTGTATTCGGCTCATCACCGAAGCGATTAGGAGCTTCACTAAAAAGTTTCGATTTGGTGTTCAACTCGGCATGAATTTCGAGTCCAATTACAGGTTCCCATTGATGTTGCGACATAAGTATTAAGCTCCTATAGAGGGAAGTGTCTTTGCGAAGTTTGTGGCCTCTTCATAAGCGTGACAAGCTGCCAAAACCCGTCTGTCTTGGTTTTGCGGTCCAATTAATTGCAATCCAAAAGGTTTATGATCTTTGGAGAAACCACTGGGAACGCTCACGGCAGGCAAGCCAGCTAAGTTGATCGAAATAGTATAGATATCTTCAAGGTACATCTGCAGAGGGTCTTTAATAGAGCCCACTTCAAAGGTTGTAAAAGGAGATGTCGGCATTGCAATCAAATCGCATTGCTTAAAGGCTTCTTTGTATCTTTGCATCATTAAAGAGCGTACCTTTTGTGCTTTTTTATAAAAGGCATCTTTATAACCAGCAGAAAGAACGTACGTGCCCAGTAAAATTCGACGCTTAACTTCTGAGCCAAAACCCTCTTCTTTGGAAAGCTCGTAGACTTCATCTAATGTGCTTGCTGATTTGGAGCGAACACCATAACGCACCCCATCAAAGCGAGCAAGATTTGTTGAAGCTTCAGCGGTTGCTAAAATGTAATACACTGGAATTGAGTATTTTAAAATACTTAAATCGATATCTACTACAGTAGCACCTAAAGATTTTAAAACTTCAATGGCTTGATTGAAGATCGCTTTGGATTCAGATTGCAGCTCTTCTAAAAACTGCCAAGGTACGCCAATTTTTGTGCCCTGCAAATCTTTAGTGAATGTCGAGAGGTATTGTTCAGCTGGAAGGGGAGTGCTTGTTGCGTCTTTTGGGCAATGTTTCCCTATCACTTCCATTAATAGGGCAGTATCTGAAGTGTTTGTGCCAAAAGGGCCAATCTGGTCAAGAGAGGAACCATAAGCGACTAAGCCGTAGCGAGAAACACGTCCATAGGTCGGTTTAAAACCCACTATGCCGCAAAAGCTAGCTGGTTGGCGGATAGAGCCCCCCGTATCGCTTCCCAAGGCAAGAGGGACCATGCGGGCCGCAACTGCTGCTGCTGAGCCACCGGAAGATCCTCCTGGTGTGCATTTTAGGTCCCATGGATTGTAGGTCTTCTGAAGAGCAGAATTTTCAGTAGAAGAGCCCATAGCAAACTCATCCATGTTTGTTTTGCCAATGATGATGGCATCTTCTTCTTCTAAAAGTTTAGTAACGGTAGCATCGAATGGAGCTACATAATTTGTCAAAAATTTTGATGCACACGTACTTAGCTCTCCCTTAAGATGGATATTATCTTTGAGAGCAATAGGTATCGCAGCCAACTTGCCAAGTTTTTGTCCGGATGCTTTTTTTTGGTCGATTGCTTGTGCTTTTTCTCTTGCTACTTCTGGAAAAACTTTTAAAAAAGCTCCAATTTTTGGATCAAGTTCCGCAATTCTATTCAGAAAAAAATTTGTGATTTCCAAAGCAGAGAGATCACCGTTGATAAATTTATTGCGAAGTTCAATGGCTGTTAGAGTGTGCATAGGTTACGTACTTTTGATTACAGGAGGAACGCGAACGAGTCCCCCAACTTGTGCGGGTGCATTTGATAAAAAAATTTCTCTTGGAAGACATTCTCCGATAGTATCATCACGCCAAACATTTTCATGAATTTCGACAACATGGTTACAAGCCATCACGTTTTCAGTGTCAATTTCATTGAGCTGTTCAATATGAAGGAGAATTTTCTGTAGGTCTTGCAGCAGACTCTCTTCCTCTTCTTCGGTGCATTGTATTTTGCATAAGTGAGTTAAGGATTTAATTGCCTCTTTATCTAAATTAGCCATACAAAAACCGGGTTATTTAAGTTTTTCGGTTATTCTAAAGCCTAAGAAAAAATAAGACAAGTAAATCCGACTGGCTCCTGGCCCTTATTTAGAATAGACCTTTTGTACAACTTGCTGTGCTTGAAAAAGTTGATCATTTTTGAGTGAATTTATCGGAAAATTTTGAGAGCAAATGAAGTTATACAAGAGGTCTAATGTGAAAACTTAATTTCAACATGGATGTTTGTGAGGTTTTCTAAAATAGCGTTGATTTTTTTCATAGTCACTTCATTAATTGGGGATTGTGCCCCAAGCTTAAGTGTTTTTAGGATCTTTAGTTTTTTTATTGTATTCTTATGGTACATATCTAAAGGGATAGATAAATATTGGATATTAGGGATCTGATCAAGGACTAGCTTGCGTGTATGTCCAAAAGGGTTTCTGCTCATCTTTAATGAAATCAGCTCAAGCAATTCATTAAGGTTAAGAGTTTGAATAGCGTTCTTTTTTAGGTTTAGGTATTGGAGGCTTCCCGGCAAGCAAGGCAATTCAAGAGACTTTTCTTCTCTTTTCCAATTTTTTACTCGGATAACACATTTTTCAAGCACTGCTGTAATTTTGTTTTCGCTTAAATCTAATTCTCTTAAATTTGCTAGAAGTGCGATAGCTTTTGGAAATTTAGTAAAACTATTGCTATTCAAATCCAGCTTTTCAAGATTTTGCAAGGCTATAAGGTCCAATTGCCCTGAAGAACCACTTAAATTTATCGGTATTGTTTTTAGTCTGTTTTTGCTTAAATCTACAACAACAAGTGTGCTATGAGTTAAAAGGCTTTTAGGAAACTTAGAGATTTTGCACTGGCTTAGTTTTAGCTCTTGTAAGTTGGGCAAGTTTCCAAAAGAACAGGTCTTATTCTCATTTGGTAAGTTGTGAATTGGATTTTCACTTAAATCAAGTTTTTCAAGTTTCCCAAGGTGAAAAATTTCTTCCGGCCATTTTTTTAGCTGGCAATCTTTCAAAATGCATGTTCTAAGTGACTGGAGATTTTTTAAAGATTCGTTAATTTTAACAGGGCTATGGCTTAAGTCAAGACTAACCAGGAATGTTAAACCAAATGCTTCATTAGGTATTCCTTGCTTTCTATTTTTTAATACAAGCCGTCCTTGAAGAGTTGTTGAACCCTTCATAAGTTTGCGTCCTAAGCCAGGGTGGTAAGTTTTTTCGGTTGGGCATAGTTTAAGTTTTCTAGCCAATAAAAAAAGGCTGTAGTCTTTTTCATCGTAAACAGGGGTGTTATTATCTGCAATGTAACGAGTAATAGTTGAGCTCATTGTGTAATCCTAAGTAAAAGGCCTGCAAGGACATAGCGGTTTTTTGGGTTGCCATCAATCATTGCATCTAGCAATAAGTTAATGCCCTTGTCTTCTTGTGTTTGAGCAATGACTTCGAAAGAGTCAATAAGAAGGCGCGCTGTTTCTTCAGGCGTAAGTTCAAAGTTTTGTGTATTTTCTCTTAAATCAAATGGGACGAAGGCCCGAAAGCGTATCATATCAACATTTTGTTGCTGATTAACCCACTGAAGTAAGTTTTTTTCATACGGTCCCTCTTCTTTGAGCTTAAAGAGGGCTAAATTGCAATAACTACGTATTAAAGGAGCTCCCGCTCTTTGCTGTTCTTTTTTTAAGAGAGCAATGCTAGAAGGAGTCCCCAGTTGATAAAGCAAATTACAGAGTGCTGGAACAAGTTCATTTTGCTTTGTTGCAAAGATGGCTGCTGCCAGATTTAAAAAATGTTCTTCAGGCAAATTTAAGGCCTCTTCGAGAATTTCTTCCCGATAACCTAAAGTCATCTCGTAAAGCAGAGCTGTATCTACATTTTCTGTAAGGGAAGGAACCGCTTTGAAAGCTTCGATTCCTTTTCCTTGCGTGTGAATTTTTACCAGTGCTAAGTCCTTAGAATCTTTAATAAGAATTTCTTTCAGCCCTCTAAGGCATTTCGGGCTTTTTCTGTGCAGTAGAGCAAGGGAAGCGTTTAAACGAATCTGGAGGTTCGTGCTTTTAGTAAGATGGTGAAGTACATCTTCAGAATTTGGAATATCTTTAAGGGCATAGATGGCAAAGACATCGCCTCTTTTTGCCATTTCTAAAAGCTCTGCATTATAGGAAGTCTCTTGCATTTCGTTAAGAGCTTGGATTGCTGCTATCTTGACAGAGGAAGAGTGATTTGTTGCCAATCTGCGTAAAAGAGGCAAAGCCTCTTCGTCCTTCATGGCGCCAAATGCAGCTGCGCAAGCTTCTTGTTGGGCAATGTCGTTATGTAGAGCAAGCCGTCGAATGGGAACAAGCAGATCATCTCTTAAAAATTCAGCTAAACTTAATATCGTCTCACAGCGTACTTCGCTTTTTGGATGAGAAAGCAATTTTCGGAGAACTTTAGTGGCAGCAGCATCTCCACACGTAGCAAAAAGTTTGGGGAATACCGAAGCAATTTCACTACCCATTTTATGCATTAGAGCTTCAATTTGAGGAGTTGCCCAAGGGTGCTTTTTGAGAGCTAGCTGGTAAGCGGCCTCTAGTCGAATTAGGGGATGGGGAGAGGTGATCAAGCGGTTAATCAACGCATCGGCATAATCACTTTGCGTTTTTGCTAAAAAGTTTAATGCAACAGCTTGAATTTGCAAATAGGGGGAATTTAAGGCCTCTTCTAAAAGGTAAAAGGCTTTTTCGTTGCTTGAAACTCCTGCGCCATAAATTGTCAACAGCTGCTCTTCAGGGGTGTTACTTTTTAGGCCTCTATCTAGTAGAGTAAGGCTTAGCTTCTGCAAAAGCTCGAAGTCATGTCGTTCCTTATCGTGGTAAAAAGAGAGATAGCTGTTTAGAGCAGATTCCACTTCTCCAGAATGAATAAGATAGAGAAGCCGAGCGGTTTCTAAATCGGAAAAAAGAGAAATTGGCTGGATAAAAAATAAAATTGAGAGAATTACTTTAAGTGATCCCATAAATCGATGTTCGCTTTTTTTAGTAGGGAAGCAACGACATTGATGGGTAACCCCAATACATTGTAATAGCAGCCCTCAATTTTTTTGACGATGAGGCTGCCTGCTAACTGAATGGCATAGCCTCCAGCTTTATCTGCCCAGTGCAATGCCTCAATGTATTGATGAATTTGCGTGTCGGATAGCGAGTTAAATTGCACTTTTGTTTCTTCAACACCTGAAAAGGTTCGGTGTTGGTAATGCAGGACCACTGCTGTGAACACACTATGCCAATTGCCATGAAGTTCTTTTAGCATTTTAAAAGCCTGCTTCTCATCTTGTGGCTTTCCGTAACAATGAGGGGCCTTAAAGACAACGGTATCAGCGGTTAAGATGGTAGCTTCGGGATAGAGTGCGCTCAGGGCATTTGCTTTGCCTTCAGCAATTTGTAAAGCATAGTGGGCTGGATCTTGATCAAAAGCAACTGACTCTTCATCAAATTTTGAGCTGATTTGTTCAAATGGCAACGAAAAATAGTTGAGAATTTCTTTTCTTCTTGGGGATTGAGAGCCTAGTATTAAGCGCATAACACCTTTAGGAGATAAATTGCTGTGGGAAGATCTTAATTTTAAGCTTGTCCACTTTCAAATTGGGGCAATATTCTTTCATCTTGGCCAAAATAATCTTTTCTTGCTCTTGTAACTCGCTTAAATGAAGAATGTTAGCAGACAGAAATTTTCCCACATAATTTTCTTCGTGGAAATGCACTTCGAATAGATGTTCGGGATCAAATTCTTTTAAAATTTGAGCTTCCTTCCATCTGATGCTTAAATTGAGATGCATACGCATCTCAGAGGAAATTAAAATGCCCGCAAATAATTTTAAAAACACCCTTGTTTTCATAGCAACTAATGATAGTTGCAAACAAAATAAAAGGCAAATAAGTAGGGATTTTAAGAAATGATGCCACCGCGTTTTTTAAGCCATGTTAAAAAATCGGGGTGCAAAAGGTCTCGTGAAAGTAAACCGTAGTTGAGAATAGGTGTGATATAAGGTTCTAATAAGCTCTCTGGCGTTGGAATGTATTTTATATAGTTTGAAGGAGAGGGGAAGTAGAACTTTTCCATTAAGGAAGTAAATAATGCCGATAACAGATAAAGATCACTTTGATTTTCTTGAGACATTTCTCGGTGCTGCTGTCGTTGCATGAGAAGAAGCGAAGTTTTTCTTAAGATACTCTCTTCTGTCCAAAAAAAATTAAGGATTTCTTGAGGGTGTATCCAATGAAAGTCGGGCGGAATAAAACGATTAGTACTTTCGGAAGCAATCCAATGATTTTCGTAAAGCTTGTAGTAAAGGACGTAGATGAAAAGTTTGATGCCAATATGCATTAAAGGCACATTAAAATTGGGATTAGCGGTAAAAAGATCCTCTGGCCTAGAGATGCCCTGGATGACTTGCTTTTTTAATAAGTAAAAGGACTCGACCCATTTCCAGAAAAGCTCTACGGGCTTACTAAATTTCAAATGAAGCATAGGTCTAACTTTTTGGCGAAAATCCGAAGCGGGCTGTTGATCGTTAATGGTGAGCAGCACATCAAAGCTCGAAGCTAAAAAAAGAATATCTTCCGGTTCAAAAAGGTTAGGAGGGAGATCCAAACCATAACTTAAGAGATTTTCAAATTTGCTAAAAAAACGATCTACAAAAAAGCGAATGGCTCTAATTAAACGAATCGACTCATCGAATGCAGAGTATTCGGATGTTGGATCGTAGACGATACTTAAAGCTTTTCCTAAAGCTTGAGCTATCTCTTCATCAACCCAGCTGATGCAAGCTGCTTTTTCTCGAGCGCCCTCGGAAATTTCCGTTTTTGTCCAGATCTTGCGATCCTTAATAATTTCTTCAGAGGCAGGCAAAATTTTCGTGAAGGAGCTGAGTTTTAAAATCTCATTGCTATAGTAGACATTTCGAAAATTAGAGGCAAAGTAGAGAAGGTAAATCCCATCAATAAGGAGAGACCCTCTGCGGTCCTTTGGAACAGTATCATTAATAGAGATGCACGCAATGGCTTTTCTTGGAAGATCTTTTGCACTAAATTTGTCAACTGTTGCGATGTATTCTTCAAATAGAGAAGAAAAATTTTCCGGTAGATGAACTTTTGCTGTTGAGGAGGGCCAAAAATGTATTGGACCGAGAGTGATTCCTTTTTCCCTCGTAAATTCTACAAAGGGGAGGCAAGCATAAAGTTGTTTATGCGGCATAAGCATCTCTTGTTTATTAGCTATTTTTTAAACTTATCTTAAAGTTTAAGCAATATTAGTGCCACTTTCTGAAAAATGGCCATAATCTTTATAAAGTCTTGATATTTAGAGAAATATAGAGGAGGGAGAAGGGGAAAAAAGAAGGGCAGGGTTTTTAAACCCTGCCCTCTAACTTATGAAGACACTTCTTAAGTGGATCTTCAATTAGTTAACGATAACGCTTGACTGCTGAATGAGTGGTGTTTTCATGGAATCAGATGTCAATTCAACTGAAATCCTTGCATCACCAGCACTCTTAGCTCTTGCATCCACACGGAACTCAGCTGTTTGGCGAGAACCGAAGTTATTGATTGGAGCAAAAGTCACAGTTTGTCCAGAAATTGTTCCCTTTGATGCACCCATTGCTGCAAGAGGGATTAACTCATTTGGAATACGAACGGTCACTACGACATTGTTGTCAGCTTCGGAACCTTGGTTGACAATTTTGAAGTGGTGACTTGTTGTGTCGCCTACACAAATTGGCTCTTCTACATCGCATAAGCAAATGTTAATAGATGGACGGCCTTTCCAACGAGTTGTAAATTCCGCACATGCTTCACAATTTTGGCAATTTGTGACATGAACTTTATTAGTAAAGCAGCCTGGTGTGCAAGTTGTTAATGTCAGGTTAAAATTAACTTTTTCACCTGGCTTCAACTCCTTCAATCTCCAGATAGCTTGGTTACCGTTGATTTTAGCGCCATTAGCAGTAACGATAGACGTTGCAGTTGGAGCTTGGTCTGTCACAACAACATCTGTAAGCGTTTTATCACCTGGGTTTACCACAGTGATTTGATAATCAGCATTTTTGCCGATCATTTGCTCTTTAGGGCCAGCTTTCGTTACTTCAACACATTCTTTGCAAATGTTTGTGCACCATTGGCAAGAAGTAGAATCTGCGTCGCAAGCTGAGACAACTGCTGTGTTGCAAACTTTGCCGCGAGTTACCGCTGTTACGCGGAAATCAACGGTTTTGCTTTGGCAAGGCTCAAGAGTCCCTAAGCGGAAGCTAAGAGTTCTTTGGCCGCTTGCATGCTCGACGCCTGCAGGAAGATTATCTGTAACAACAACTTCATGAGCTGCACATGAGCCACGGTTTAGAACAGTCACTTTATAGTTAATTGTTTCACCTGGGCAAACTTCTACAGGACCTGTTTTTTCACAAGTTAAAAGAGGTTTTGCGCAGAGAAGTGAGCAAAAGCGTACAGGTGTTGCGCTAGCACAAAAGCATGCGCAAAGTTCGCCTTCACACTCACATTTTAGCCAAATTTTAGCGACGATGTTTTCGCCTTTTGTCATATGGCCAATGTTCCAAACAAGCTTATTACCATCAACTTTTGCTTCTGGTGAGCTTTTAATGAAAGTAACACCTTCTGGAAGGTGTGTTGTTACAACAGCATCGCAAACATCTTGGCAAGCTTTGATGTTGAATTCTAATGGGTACTGGTCACCCAACATACACATAGAAGGATTTTTTGCAGTAACGGTGATACCGTCAGCGCAAACCAATTCGTTGCTTGCTGGATGGCGGCATTTTACTGGTTTTTTGCAAAGCGGCTCTTCCAAGCATGTGTTGGCAGGTTGGCAAGCAGAGGCCTTTTGCTTTGCTTCCGGAGCGCATGGAGTACATGCTAGTACACCAGGCTGAGCAGCAGGAGCACAAGCTTGCGTTATTGCACGCTCAGCTTGATAAGAACTTGTTGAGTATGGTACTGGCTTTGCTGGCAAGCTAGATATTCCTTGCTCGCAAATGGGTTCCTCGTAGCAGTTTTTGCTATCGGAGCAACCTGACCAGAGAATTGCCGTTGCTCCTAATAACAGCAACGAGGCAGAAATTCCCAGTTTTTTAAACATTCAAGTCTCCTTGTTTTTTTCTTAAAAAAATTGTTTTTTTCTCTTTGTCGTGATTCCCAGTAACTCGAAGAATTTACCCCGGTGTCAGTGGATCGTGGCTCAAGGTTTTCCCCTGGTGGCCTGACACTTAGCAAAAAGGCCTAAAAAAACCTTTTAAAGTTTTCTTGGATAAATGCCCCCTTTTAGATTGTTAATTCAAGTTAACAATGCCAAAAAGGGGCATTTATTTCATCAAACCTAAAAACCCGGCTCACGCAATTCCTAATACACATAGTGAATAGGGTCGCAAGAGCGATGGTCCCACCGATGAGTTTGAGGGGCGGCATAAGGCCGACACTCATAGGTTCTTTGTGGCGGACAGCAGGGTGGCTTGCAATCACAGTAGTAGCAACAGCCTGACAAAATGAAACTTAATGCAAATAGTAAAAAAGGAAAAGATTGCATTGTCGGTTTTTTTATCCTTACTTTAGTTGCTTTCATCTAATGTCAAACCTTTAACTTAGGACGGAAGCGCAAAACGCTTCCGTCATTCATGCCGTTCCTAACTCCTCAAAAACGGCATGCACAATCTATTAATAGCAGCAGTTGCTTGGTGCTACTGGAGGAGGGCACGGTTTTGGGCAAGCTGGTTTTGGGCAGCATGGCTTTGGACCTGATGGCTTCGGCATGCATGGATCACGATCGCAGCATCCACAGCCAGTGAGCAATGCACATAAAGCTAAGATTGAAAGTACCTTTTTCATACAAATACTCCTATTTGTTTATTTAGGGTTGAGTGCTCTTTAGGTTTCCAACCTTTTCTTATCCAAGACCCATTATGGCTCTAGGAGTACAAAAAGGTTTTACCTTTTTAATACGGATTAGTCAATATATCTTCTACAAGAATTTATTTAATTTTTTTGAAATGAGGAATGGCAAAATTATAAGAAGCTAAGCAAGAGCATTTTAAAGATAGCAAAAAACCTTTAGTTTATTTTAATGAGGTAGTTAAAATTTGAAAAAATTAGCTCTAAAATTAGCTCGGAGCTAATCCATTAGGGGTTCTTTTCTAAGTTTGAAAGGTAGGTCTTCAATTTTCCTGACCAACCAAGTTTGGAGCGAAGGGTGGCAAAAAAATGTTTTTCAAGACCGATCAATCGGAACTTGCGGTCAGAAGGATTGATACGCAAAATGTCATCTTTTAATAAATGTTGATGAACAATTCCATCGTAATTGACATCCACGGCTTCTTGAAAACTGACCAGCTGAATTTGAATTTCTTTGTCAGCTTTGATGACAATGGGGCGATTTGAAATTGTGTGTGGACTAATGGGAGTGATGACGATAGCATCGAGATCAGGGGTTAAGATCGGGCCCCCCGCAGCTAGCGAATAAGCCGTTGAGCCGTTAGGTGTTGAGATAATTAAACCGTCAGCAGAAAAAGTATTTAAGTAACAGCCGTCAATATGAATGAGTAAATCGATGAGACTTGGATTTTTTCCTCGATGAATGACAATGTCATTGATAGCGAAAGAAGTTTCATTGGCAATTTGCCCTTGAATAACAAGGCGATCTTGCCAAGTATAATGTCCGGCAAGTAGGGCTTCAAGAGATGGATACAATGTATCTAATGGCACATCCGCCATAAACCCTAATCCACCCATATTGATACCAATAAGGGGCGCATTGAGCTCTGGATTGCGATGGACAATTCTTAAGATCGTGCCATCACCACCTAAGGAGATGAGAAATTTGATGTCATTGGGATCGACTTTAGAAAGGGGCTGTAGAGAGAGTTCTTCTGCTTTTTCATCTTCAGTAACAACCTGCACTCCTCGTGAGTGAAAAAAATCCACTATTTCCAAAGCCACTTTTATGGTGTGGGTTTTAGTAAGATTTGGAAATAAGGCAACAATCATTGAGCCATGCTAGTTGTATTTTTCTGCGGAAGAAGTTCTTAAATCAAAATGTCTAATCAGTTGTTCGACAATTTTAGGTGCTGTTAACCCTAATTCATCCAGAAGCTCGCCATGGCTTCCTTGTTCAACGAATGTTTCGGGGATTCCAAAATTTAAGACTTGAATATTGCCATAGCCTTTGCTCATCAGGAAATGGTTCACAATTGAGCCAAGTCCAGAGACAACGGAGTGCTCTTCAATTGTAACAATGCGCTGATGGTTCATCAAAAGACGGCAAAGAAGTTCGGAATCTAAAGGTTTTACGAAGATGGGATCGACCACGGTAGCTTGTCTATCCATAGCGCGTAAAAGTTCGCGAACTTGTAAAGCTGTTTGTGTCATGTGACCCAAAGCTAGAATGAGAATATTCTCTCCTTCTGCTAGGACTTCGCCCTTCCCCACTTCCCGGTATTGCAAGGGAGCGGAACCCTCTTCGGTTACCATATTGGGGTAGCGGATGGCTGCTGGTTGTCCCCAACTGAACGAAGATTCCAAGAGTTCTTTTAATAATTGTCCATTGCGAGGTTGGGAAATAATCATGTTGGGCATGGCATTGAGAAAAGAAATATCGTAGATGCCGTGGTGAGTTGAACCGTCCGGACCTGAAATTCCTGCGCGATCGATCCCAAAAACGACCGGCAATTCTTGTAGGCAAACATCATGAAATAAATTATCGAAAGCGCGATGAAGAAATGTTGAGTAGAGCGAAGCGACCACTTTCATTTTTTTGCCATAAGCGATTCCTCCGGCAAAGGTGATGGAATGGGATTCAGCAATGCCTACATCGAGACATCGATCGGGAAATTTTTTCATGAAATCGTCAAGGCAAGATCCTGCAGACATGGCAGGGGTGACAGCTACAAGGCTTGGGTCAGTGTCTGCCATTTTAAGAAGATGGGCTCCAAAAATTTTGGGGAAAGTTGGCTTAGTCACCGCGGTTGGTAGAAATTTACCAGTGTCAGGATTGAAGGGTTTTGCTCCATGATAGGAAATAGGATTTTTGATCGCTTCATCCATGCCTTGCCCTTTATTCGTCATGACATGCACGATAACTGGCCAGTCGGAATTTTTGATGGCACTAAAGAGATCGATAAGCTTTTTGACGTCATGTCCGTCAACCGGTCCTATATAAGAAAGACCATACTGCTCGAAAAAAGCGGCAGGACTGAATAAATTTTTTAAGGATTCAGTAAGTTTGGCTCCTTGACGTGAAAGACTTTCTCCATAACTTGGGATTTTTGCAACTAGAGCATTGATTTCGTGGTAAATCTTATCTGTCGTTGGGTTGCTCAACATTCGGCTTAAAATTTGTGTGATGGCGCCGACATTTTTGGAAATAGACATGGCATTGTCATTTAGTATGACAATAAATTTTTTCAGATCTTTAGGGATGTTATTCAATGCTTCTAAAGACATTCCACAAGTTAGGGTGGCATCGCCTATAACGGGAAGAATGTAATCCGCTCTTTTAGCGAGATCGCGATTTTTTGCAACCCCTAGCGCTAAAGAAAGTGCTGTACCTGCATGCCCTGCATAAAAATGGTCATGCTCGGATTCTTTTGGACAACTAAAGCCACATAGTCCTTTAAATTGACGGATTTTGTCAAATTCTTGATTTCGGCCTGTTAGGATTTTATGTGCATAGGTTTGGTGGCTGACGTCCCAAATGAACTTATCTGTCGGGGAGTTAAAGACATAGTGCATGGCCAGCGTGAGCTCGATGGCTCCTAAGTTAGAGGCAAGGTGACCGCCATTCACTGCTAGAACGGAAATAATGCGCTCTCTAATTTCAGTCGCTAACTGATTGAGTTGGCTAATCGTTAGCTTTTTAAGATCTTCTGGACCGTTAATGCTAGGGAGTAAAAGAGCACCATCCATCTAGGTTAGTTTCCATTTATGGGTGAAAAGTTTTGTGTAAGCGGTTTGCCATCAGATCCTAATGTAAGCTCGCCGGTACGGTTTTTAATGAGTACTTCGATTTTCCTTTCGGCGTCAGAGAGACGCTTATTGCATTGGATAATGAGCTTATCTGCTTCTTCATACAGTTTAATCGATTCGTCTAAACTGAGTACCCCAGAGTGCATTTTTTCTAAGATCTCTTCTAGTCGGGAAAAGGCTTGTTCGAAGGGTGCTTCTTGTTCTTCTTTTTCAGTCACTTTTATAGATCTCTTTTATAATTGATGTTGTATAACCATCTGCAAATAACAGTTTAACTTCTTGTTCTTTTTTTACCGAATGAATAGAACTTATAATCGAATTTTCTTTTTCCGAAAAGACAATACTATAGCCCTTGGAGAGTAGATTTTTGGGATCTAAAGCCTTTAGTAAGTCAATGGCTGTTTTAAAGCGGTTTTGCTTATCATCTAAAACTTTCTTCCAAGATTTTTGCAGGTCCTTTTCATAGTAGCTTAACTTCTGTTTTAATGATTGAATTTGATTGGTGGGTTTCAATGCCTCTTTTTGCTTTTCTTTTCCTATCAAGTCTCTTTTAAAGCGAGCCAGATGTTCATAGATTTGCCGATCGAGCGCAGACTTCATACTATCCATGCTTTGCATAAAAGGGCCAATCATCAGATAGGGAGACTGCATCCTTGGCGTCTTGGCAATTGCCTTTAGGCGCTCTTTATACTGCTTGATCTGTCTTGAAAGCAGTTGCTGCATGGTTTTTTCGAGATGATTGAGGGCTTTTAGCTCTTGCATCCTTTCTGCGATCACCATTTCGGCGGCAGCTGAAGGAGTTGGCGCTCTGACGTCAGCCACATAGTCGGCGATGCAGTGATCTGTTTCATGACCTACGGCAGAAATGATGGGAATCGAACTATTGAAAATACTTTCAGCGACGATTTCTTCATTGAAGGCCCAAAGATCTTCAATGCTTCCGCCCCCTCTACCTATAATAAGGACATCGACAAGTTGATGCTTATTAAAGTGGTCGATGGCTTGAGCGATCTCTTGAGCTGCGCCCTCACCTTGGACTTTTACGGGATTGAGGATAAGATGGAAGCCTGAGAAGCGGCGTGTTAAAACGTTCAGAATATCTTGAATAACGGCCCCGGTGGGGCTTGTAACAACACCGATTTTTTTTGGGCATTTTGGTAAAGGTTTTTTGAATTCCTTTTTAAAAAACCCGCGCTTCAGCAACTTGATTTTTAGCTCTTCTAGTTTTAAAAGCAATTCTCCTAAGCCAGCATACTGGAGTTCACGCACGACAATTTGGTATTTGCCTGTTGCTGGGTAGACGTTAATCGACCCTTTCACGATGACTTGGTCGCCATCTTTTAGTGGCTTGGCAATTTTGGAGGCGTCAAGACGAAACATGACAGCTCCGATCTGCGCTTGGTTATCTTTTAAAGAGAAGTAGAGGTGGCCGGAAGATTGTAACTTGCAGTTGCTCACCTCGCCCTGGAGGGAAACAAACGGAAAAGTTTTTTCAAGAGAAAATTTTATGGCCTCAGTCAGAGCAGAGACTGTTAAAATTTCTGGCTTTTTTAATGTATCTTGCTGGTTAAACATGGCAAAAGTTTGACCTAAGGAGAAATTATTTTCAATAGACCTCTTGCGTAACTTGCTTTGCTTGAAACAATTGATCATTTTTGAATGAAGTTATGCAAGAGGTCTAATATTGCGATTGAATCTTTTCTATTCAGCAACGAATTTTTGATAGAGAGCGCTGTGTGGTTGATGCATTTCGTTATCTTAGCAAAGAAATCGCTATAAAATCCATGCAAAGGTATTTTCAAAGTAAAGAGTATAAGCCTAACCCAAAGAAACTTGGCGAGTATGCAAAAGCATTAAGAGTGAACATCACACCTTACATTCTATCTTATACAACATGATATCTTGTCTTAAAAGGCGGTACTCTTCTCTCCAAGTATATCGAAATGGGTAGAGAAACAAAGATAAATATGTCTTGTGAGATTAGAGAATATAGAGATTTAGAAGTTTTTCCTAGGTAGACTGCACCTTCTTTTTCATAATGCCTTTTTTTTGCTCTTGTCGTGCTATTTTTGTAATGTAGTAAAGTAAAAAATAACTTTCCCAAAGCTGATCTTGCACAAAAGTTATCAAAATGATAACTTTTGTGTATGGACAATAGGCACCGACTTTTTGAAATAGCTGATCGTCAACAAGGGTATTTTACAAATACTCAAGCTGAGCAATGTGGATTTTCAAGAACCAATTTTCATCGCTATCTCTCCAAGGGAGAATGGATCAAAGAGGGTCGAGGCGTTTATCGTTTAACCCGTTATCCAATTACAGATCGCCCTGAATTAGTTCTATGGAGCCTATGGAGCCGGAATAAAAATGGGGAAATTCAAGGTGTTTGGTCTCATGAAACTGCCTTAGATATTTACGAACTATCTGATGTGATGCCGGCTAAGATGCACCTGACCGTACCCAGAAAATTTCGAAGAAGAGCAAAATTACCAAAAATGCTTGTTTTATATTTTACAGATTTATCAGAAGAAGATATGCATTCGCAACAAGGCTATATGATTACTTCTCCGTTGAGGACTCTTGTCGATATCGTTGAATCGGATAGACTATCAGAAGATTTGATCTCTCAAGCACTGCATGATGCTCTACTAAAAGGAATGATTTCAAAAGAAGAACTTAATGAATCAACCTACAGTCGTGCTGCAATTGCAAAACTCATAGGGTTTCTTAAATGACTCAAGTGTTTAATTCCGCCACTGATTTTAGGAAAAGCCTTGAATCTCGGCTTAAAAATTTGGCTTTATCTAAAAACCTGGACTTACAAAGATTGAGAAGAAAAGTAGCCTTTGATCGATTGCTAGCACGTCTCTTTTCTGAGCAGGAACCTCGATTTTTTTTAAAAGGTGGATATGCTATGGAGTTACGTCTTTCCTCTGCAAGAGCCACGAAAGACATTGACTTAACTAGTTTAACAAGGAGTGACCAGCAAGGCAATCCAATAGGTCAATTGTTATTAAGCGATTTGCGATCGCTAGCTCGAAAAAATTTGAATGATTTTTTTATCTATCAGATTGGCCAGCAATAAGAGAAACCAAGATTTGATGACAAAAGACCTCTTGATGATTTAAAACATTTGTTTTCCACAACGAATGTTAATTATAAGCGGTAAAGATGGATTTAACGACATTGTATTGCAGTTTATTTGAAAGTCCTTTAGAGAAGAATGAGACAAATATCTCATTGATAATAGTAAAGTAAAGAGAGGTCTTGATCCCAAGTTATCTAATCCTGAAATAATGACTACTGTGATTTTATTTCGTCAATCGACTTATCGAACATTGAAGTGTTTTTATGAATATGTGTAAGTATTTGAGAAAAGACGTCCCAAGTGTCATTAGCTACAGCCATTTTGTTTATTCCATGAAAAATCTATTTATCCCGTTGTTTGCTTATCTTCTTCAGAGACGAGGAGAAATGACAGGGATTGCTTTTATTGATTCGACATCAATAGATGTTTACCATAGAAAACGCATTCAAAGAAATAAAGTTTTCAAGGAACTCGCCAAGCCCGGGAAAACAACTGCTGGCTGGTTTTACGGATTTAAACTACATCTCATTATCAATAAAAAGGTGAAATTTTATCTCTTCAGGTCCCTCCTGGCAATATAGCTGATGTGACTATTGCTAAAACTTTATCTAAAGGTATTTTTGGCAAATTGTTTGGTGATAAAGCATATATTTCGGCTGAGCTTGCAAAAAAGCTTTTAAAGAAAGGTCTGGAGCTATTTACAACATTGAGGTCAAATATGAAGCTAACTGACAAAGTGCTTCTTCGGAAAAGATCAATCATTGAAACGGTCAATGATCAACTGAAAAATATCTCACAGATATAACATGCACGCCCTAGAAGCGCTGCAAATTTTCTGATTAATCTTTTCGCTGGAATAAGTGCCTATACTCACCAGCCTAAAAAACCTTCTATTAACTTAACTCGCGAAGATCGATTGTTCTTAACGGCTGCGTCCCCAAACTCAGGTTAGCACTACTCTCATCAGCTTCCCTTGTGGCGGTGTGGGGTGTATCGATTGCAAAAACATCGCGGGCTTCAACCCCTTTGTTGAGTTGACGTGCCTGCCATTGACAGTCCATAAAGTCTTTAGGTTTGTCATCAGACATCTGGGTCTCTTCCTCCTATTTTGTATGAATCTATGGAAACACATGGCGTATTTTGGGACATTGAAACTAATCTAGGAAAAACTCTTAGTCACCTACGTTCAATGGGTTAAGTGCATAAAAAATGATATGGAGGATGAAATTAGCACGGTATCTCTTCAGAAAATGTCGCCTATCTGTTACAATTAAATTATGGACGAACACTTTACGATCGAATATTACGAGACAGATACTGGAAAATGTCCTTATCTCGATTGGGAAGGCGAGCTGACAATGGAATTGCGTGCTCAAATTCGCAAAAGACTAAATCGTGTCCGCCTTGGAAACTTTGGTGATATTGATCATATTGAGGGCAGCATATTCGAACTCCGAATTCATTCTGGAGCTGGATATCGTATATATTATGCAAAGAAAGGCAACAAAATCGTCATTTTACTTTGTGCCGGTAGTAAGAGAAGCCAAGATCGAGATATTGCGAAGGCTAAAAAATACTGGCAGGATTTAGGAGGTTAATATGGGAAAAACAAAAAAATATAAAGAGCATCTTTTAAAATCACTAGAAGATCCTAAAGAAGCGGCAGCTTATTTGGACGCCTGTCTGGAGGATGATGATCCTCATGTTTTTTTACTTGCATTAAAAGATGTTGCTGAAGCACGTGGAGGCATGGGACAATTATCAAAAAGATCTTCTCTCAATAGACAGAGTCTTTATAGATCACTTTCAAGAACAGGAAACCCAAAATTAGTTAATGTGTGCACAATTTTGGCATCTCTTGGGTTAGAGTTTCATGTCACTCCTGCTGCTCAAAATTAGTTCATCCTTTGGTTAATATGATGGCAACACAGCATCTCTCAAATCGACGTATTATTGGATAGTCCTAAAGCTGTAGAAAAATTGATTTGACATTGCTAGCTACTTTCAGGTTTTCTTCTTTGCCTACACCAAGGAGAAACCTATGAGCTTAGCATGTCCTTTGTGCAATAACGATCAAGAAAAATGGCCATATTCATAGTGGAAAACAAAACCATCAATGCCTTTCATGTGGCAGGCAATTTGTTCTCAATCCCAAGAAAAAGTCTATTCCATAAGAAGAAAGAGTGAAAATTAGACAAGCATTGCTTGAAAGAGTTTCTCTTGAAGGGATTTGTAGAATTTTTAATGTCAGCATGCCCTAGTTACTAAGGTTTATGGATGAAATTATTCACGAGCTCCCAGGCAATCTAAATGCAAGGGTTATTGAAAAGGAAGAGCTTGGGATAGCTGCTATTGAATTGGATGAGCAGTGGAGTTATGTCGGGAAAAAGAAAAATCCTCAATGGCTATGGCTTGTTTTTCACAGCTCTACAAAACAAGTTTTAGCTATGCATGTGGGGAAAAGGGATAAGGCATCGGCAGAGTGTTTATTGGCAAAGCTTCCTGAAGATATAAAAAAGCCCTCTTTTATACAGATAAATTCTCAATTTATTTTGAAGTCATCCCTTGGCTTCAACATAGACCTGTCGGTAAAGAGTCGGGTAAAACGAGCTACATTGAAAGATTTAATAACACCCTTAGACAAAGATGTTCTCGACTCGTGAGAAAAACACTTTCTTTTTCAAAGAAGCTTGCTAATCATGTAGGCATGATTAAATATTTTATTTGTGACTACAACCAACAGCGAGCATTACTTGTTTAGGACTACCGTCGGGTCGATATCAAATAATTAGCATGCAACAACAGTATTAGAAACCGAGGAAAAACCTTAAAAGCTTATTTAAACAAATTAAGTTGAATTTTAAACAAAAAGAGTATAAAAGCTATAGAGCACTAAAGATTTTATCAAAAATAAAATAGGTTTTCATGTCTGTAAATTCAAGCACAGCTCTTATTCCCTATATTAAGCCGATGGATCCAATGGAATTCGTAAAAGCTGAGGTGGAAAAAGGTTTATCTAGTAGAACAAGATCAATCGAACAAGCAACCCCTTGCCCAATTTCCTCATCTTCTCTTGCTGCTCTTAATTTAATGAATTTAAACTTGATTTCTCTATCTACGAGTTTGGAAAAAATATCTAGTAAGCTTAGAACTTCTTTATCAAGTGGAGGAATTAAAAATACACCACATGGCCGCATGATATCTCACCGTTTATTTTCACCTATTGGGTCAATGGGTGGCCTTGGTAGTTTTGGTTTCATTAAGTCTTTCGAGTTTACCAAAAACTCACGAGAACATACAGATATCTTAGAATTTGGTGGCACACATTTTCCAATTCGCATGTATGGGAGTGCAAGAGAGGTTAGTTCCACTTTTGCTTCATCTAGTAAAAAGTTTAATGGGGGAGAAATTGCAGAAACTTTAATTGCAGAAGCCTCATTTACAGTGGGTACAGATAAAAAACCTATAGTCGCTACATATGGGTGTGGGCCTTGTGTTGCTTTAGGTGGATATGAACCTACAAATAAAATAGCCTTTATGGTTCATTTCTCTAATGCAAGAGAAGTTAGAGAATCTGAAGGGTTGATTTTTTATAACATAACTAAGCTTATGAAGAAAAAAATCACCAGCCCAATTCAACTTCACTTAAGAGGGGGTATTAAGAGCCACTCAGAACCTACTATTGAAGCTATAAAAATTTGGATGAGGTTAAGAAAAGACCTTCCAATGGAAATAGTCTCTGAAGATATTCTAGATAAAAGAGGGCTCTTTGGTGGAAAAAGTCTTTCGATAGACTCTAGAAATGGTGCTATATCAGAATACAATCCACTGGATAATCCACAAACTAGAGGAATGAGGGATTCAGATGCAATGGCTGCTATGATTAGTCTGTTTATACCGCAAATCAAACTAGCCTATAGCCCCCAATAAATTTACAAAAAGAGGGTGGATCTTTTCTACACCACTCTCCTCATCTTATGTTCTCTATTCTTAACCTGCCATTTTTTAAAACAGAAGCATTGTGTGCATTTCATGTTTTTTTACCTAAACATGTATTTTCCGCATTTGTAGTGTTTAATATATAAAAATAATTTTATTAAATGCATGCATTTAAGGTAAATGTGTCGTTTGATCTGAGAGAGTATAGAAATTTTCCATAAAAACTTCTTGAATATAAAGTGCTCCCTTTTTTGAAAAAGTCCCTCCATGCGAGGCGTTTTATTTTTTATTTTATAAATTTCCACTTCTTTAAAAATTACTGACTTATAACTCTGCTTTTCTAAATCCTTTATCAATGGAGCGAATTAGAGTGCAAGGGGAGGGGCTCGAAATATCCTTCGAAATAGCTGTATCAAAACCTTTGCTTGCTATTAGTCGATCTTAAACCTATTTGCAATTGCATTTTAGTATCTTGTCCGCTTTTTTCTTCTTTAGTCTTTTAAAACGAAAGTTAGAAGAAGATTTGGCAAATTACAGTATTCAAAAAATAGCTATTACCATTGAACTTTTTTCAAGTAAATTTAACACAAATAAATATTTGCAACTCATTCTATCAATAGTAAATTATTGGTAGGCCTAAACATGTAATGCTCGTTGATGATTATAGTCACATATAAAATGTTTTATCATTACAATATGGTTCGCTAATTTTTTCGAAAATGACAGGGTTCTTTTTACAAGTCGGGAACATCTTTGCCTAAGGGTATTATTAAATCTTTTAATATAACTTGTCTTTCCGGACTGTTTTCCGACAGGTCGGTGTTGCATCCAAGGAATGGCTTCGCAATACACTTAAGAGCTTATCTATATAAAAGACAGCTTTTTTAAGTCCTCTGGCAGCTTCTTCAACAAACATTCACCTTCTTTCTTTGTTCGTTTTCCAATATGCATTCCTAAAACTTGTCTTGTTGCAGAGTGGAAAGCAAGCCCTAGCCATTGAGGATCTTTCTTTTTCCCGACATAACTCCACTGCTCATCTTCAAGAACCCTTGCATGATGAAATTATTTTAGATTTCCTGGGAGTTCGTGAATAATTTCATCCATAAACCTTAGTAACCAGGGCATGCTGACATTAAAAATTCTACAAATCCCTTCAAGAGAAACTATTTCAAGCAATGCTTGACGAATGAAAAATCGCTTCTTTTCGCTGATTATCTTATTTTGGGGATTAATAACAAATTATCGTCCACAGTTGAGACATTGATGATTTTTTTCCGTTATGAATGTAGCCATTTTTCTTTATGGTTATTGAGCGACAGCTCAGGTATATTAATGTCATTTTCGGCGCGCCAGAGATATACAACCCCATAGGAAAACCTCAAAAAACATCTAAGCCAAACAAAAGTTTTACAGTATTACATGTCTAGGACTACCCCTTCCAGATAAAAACGGCGCACCCAATAATCGCTGTAGGGTTGTTAAAAAACGATTTTTTTTTATAAATTGTCTTGTTCAAAAAAAAATTATTAGCTTAGAATGCTTTGTAAGTCAATTTAGAAAAACTAAATAGTTACAAAAACCAGTGTTTTTAGTTTGTTAATGAGTTGATTGCTAAATATTTATGTAGTTTGTAAGATGAATCAAAAAAAATTTAAGGAGTAGCAATAATGACAGCAGTACTAAACCGCGGATCAATTTCTGAGGCATTTCAGAATTCACATATTAAAATAGACCCTTCTAACTCAAAAGGTCTTCAATCGGGGTATGCTTATATTGTTGGGATAAGCTCTAATAAGCATCCTGTGACACGTGAAAAATTTAAAGCTATCTGTTTTTCTTTGCTCGAAAGAAATCACCTCGAAAGCAATCATAGGGAGCTCAAAAAGATGATTTCTTGCCATCAATTTGCTATAGTTACTCTAAAAGATGGAAGATTTCATGAGCTGCAAATGCATATCGACTGGCAGAAAAAACTAAGTGCTGAAAAAGTGACGGAAATAGTTTTTATAGATGAAAATAAGGACCATATACTTATCCCAGATGTTGTTAGATGTTATCCTTTCAATAGTGAAAATTATAAAACAATGGAAGATTTTCATAAAATTACCTACCGGATTAAATAGTTATAATTAAATTACAAGCCGCCTTTTTAAGAGCGGCTCCTCCTGGCTATTCAGTTTTCTATCTGTTAGTTGAAATTAATTTCTTTAAATTTTAGGCTAAAATAACTATTAAATTATTTAATTTTATTGTTATAATAAAGAATAAGTAATTCTATGTAAGGTGTTTTATGCCTGTAATTGATGATTTTTCTTCACAAGCATCTTTTCCCCAAGAGACTCCTCCTCTTTCCCAAGGAAAAAATAATAACCAAGCTCATGCTATCTTAGGTAAAACTGGTCTACATAAAGTCACTTACTTGTCTATCAAGAAGGATCAGAGTAGTTCCCCTACAATCATTAAAGAAACCAAACTTAACACACCTGCGGAAAAAATTGAAAAACTTCGAAGTGAAGGAAGAATTGTATGGCATGATGAGGCTACTAATACATTTAAAATGGAAGAAAGATGGCACACTTTTCTTCAAGAGCATAATGTTAAAAATATTGTGTATAAAAAGGCCAATGGTGAAGTTCAACAGCTAAACAATGTGCGTTTTCAAGTATTAACCCCTGAAGAATCAAAAAAACTTAATCAATCGGTTGATGCGTTTTTACAAGGCATTGCTCAAACCAAAAAGAATCAAAGTTCTGAGTCTGAAGATTTAAGTTCGACTAAAAAAGATTCAGCAGAGTTAGATCCTCTCCCAAAAGCCCACCCTAAAAATCTTAAAAAACAATCTTCTAAACCTGAGGACACTAATAATTTAGGCAAAACCGCAATCAACTCTGCTTATGAGAAAAGAAGAGAAGATAAGGATATAGAAAAGAGAAACATCGAAAGGCGGGAACAGCAAAAAGAGGAAATAAATGCAGCTGTGATTAAAGCTTTTCTTAAGGCTTATATGAATAGACAAGAGGTTGTTAAAATGGAAATAGTGAATATTGACACTTTATCAAGGTCAAGATTTGAGCTAAATACTTGATTTTTAATTAGGTTGTTACGGTCAATGAGGGACTTTTCCAAGAAGACCGCACGTTTTTAGAAGGCAATAAATCTCACATTTCTTTAGTAAAAATACTTACCAAATTATGGCTTTTACTAACTTAGTCAACCAAGTAGATAAAGAAATTTCTAAATTTCCATTTGCAGGGACACTTCCCATGAAGGGGGCGTTTCCTTTCCAAAATCCACTTTAAAAAATTTAAATTATTATAGATTACCATTGGTCAGAACACGTTGAGTTCTAAATCACACCAGGGGATTTGTGCACTGAAATTAGCTCAATATTTTTAGAATCGAGGTGCTTGAACCTAAAAATAGTAAGACTGGGAAATCCCAAGTCGCTGTTTATAATGGGAATTTATATGAAAAAGGAAACGAAGATTATAGGGCAGCTGTCTAGTTACTACAAATTGGCTGTTAACGAAGTCCTACAGTCGGGTCATTTACTGCCTCCTCTATTTTTATGAAAATGCGAGAGGTGCAAAAACGATTATCAGACAGTATTTAATTCATACACAATTAATACTGGGAATGGCTTTTGAGAAGAGGGATTGAGGGTTGCACATTGCTATAAGTTAGGGTCAGTCACTAAAAAATCGATTGATAAAGCTACTGAATATTATGAACGAGCAATCGATATCGTTTATAAAATTGGACAGGCAAGCGTTATTTAAGCAAGATCCTAACGAAGAAGTTGGCCCTGTGAATCATATTTCTTGTCACATTAGAAATTTTTTCCAAAGAAGATAGTGGGATTGGAAACTAAGTACTTTTAAAGGATTTTGAATGAAACCGATGCTTTGCATGACGGAGAAACGTCTAAAACACTTATAGTGAATCATTTAATTTCTTTGGGTTAGTTTATAGTTTTAATTTTTTTATTAGAACTTACTTCACAAACTGCGGCTTCCCGCCCCGTTACTTCTGCAACAATAATTTCATGTGTGCTTGAGGCACACGCCAATATAAAACTTCTTTCACCGTCTTCTCCGTAGATCTTAAAGCCGCTGCTGTCAGATATAAGGTTGGCAGGGGAGTTGTTTGGATAGTCTTTTAAGATGCTTTCCCAATTGTTTTGCTCTTAATGCCATAGTGCTAAAGTGGCGAATTTTCAAAGCTACTTACATAAAAACAAAGAGAGAATGTTCACATTCAACCAGTTGACGACAAGGTATATAATAAAACTCCTCTAGTGCCATTATGCAGAGAATAGCATCATCGAAATACTGCTGAGAAGAGGCTATGAAATGGGGACCTGCAGTAAGGTGCCATTTTTAATTGTCCCTTTGTTGATTTTAAAAGAAAAATTATCACGTTTTTTCAAAGATTTGTTATATCCCAATTAGTTCTATGCTTTGTATTGGTATATTGTAAGTTCAGTGTTGTTTTAGAACCACATCAGCTTATAACTTTTTCGTCTATCGTCATCAAAATTTTATCCAGAAAACAAAAGATTTTAAGGTAAGTTAACCGCATGGAGACGTGCCCTACAAGGCCTTTCTAGAGAAAGAATAATTTATTATTGATAATAATTATTAAGCTACTTATAAGCGTTTTTAATGGGATTTAAAAAAAGTTAAAATATCATTATTAAAGTCAAAATTATTAACTAAATTTATTTTGGAAGAGTATATGATTTTTGATTTAAATGTTAGAAATGGCGATTACGAAAGAAGCGATTCCTACGAAAGCGTAGAGAAAACGCTTTATAGAAAAGACTCGAGATTCAATCTCTATGAACTTGAGTCGCAAACTATGGATAGAAATTTTATCCAAAAAGTGCGAAAAAACGCCCGAAGCGTTGCCGCATTAGTGGACTTGGAAAGGCTTCAAGAAAATAACGATGGGAATTTTGAGATCCGTAAAGATAAGGTTAGAAGTCTGAAACAGAATGTTCCATGGTATGAAGATCCAGCCGCCCCAAAACAAGTCTTTGGTGTTCCCTTAGCCTCTGATGTAAAATTCCAAGATGAGCCCTGTCTTGCTTTTGGGACTGCTTTCCTGGTGGGTAAAAAAACGGCTTTAACAAACGCTCACTGCGTTTGTGTGCATGGTACGAACACGTTAGTTAATCTTAAAGAGAGATGGGTTGTTTTTAACTTTCAAATGACAGGGAAGGATGAGGCTCCCCAAGGTTTCCCCAAAAATAGTGTATATAAAATTGAAAGGGTCAAAGCGCATAGGTACAATGAGTACTCGGAAATTACCCAAGAGGGTGAATCCTATAAAGATTGGGCCATCTTAAAATTAGATAGGAATGTTGAGGGCATTGAACCTTTGCCTATTTCATTTGCTGATGTGGAATATGACCCCGAAAAAAAGAGGGAAGTCTACATGTTGGGACATCCTAATGGCTTACCATTGAAGCTAGCGACCGATGGTGAAATCCAGCCAAATACCTATCAGGGCCAAGATAAAAATGAGCGCGTAACGCTTTACCAAGAGAAATATCATCCCGATATTTTCTCCCATAACCTTCCCGCATATTCCGGAAATTCTGGTTCACCGGTATTCTGCGCAAAAACACATGAGGTGATTGGAATAACTTTTAGAGGCCCTAAAGATTTTGAAAAATGTAAGGATAAGCAAGTTGTAAAAAACCGCTTTATTAGTGAAGATTATGCTTAAAAATATGGGTGTGAATTAACTCAGAAAATAAGTCGAATCCCCTTTAATAAACGCGCTGTTTTATTATCTGGGTTACACACAAGATTGAGATTGAGTTATACACACTCTCAGGACTTCGAGAATGATTTAGAGGCAAAGATTATTAAAATTGATAGAATAATTTTATTCGAAGGCATAAAAACGGGTCTTTTTCTAGGATTAGGCATTGTCTTACTGCCTTTACTTCCAGTTTTCGGCCCTATTAGCATAGTCAAGGTAGTTAAAACAATAAAGAAGACCTGTAAAATACAAGATAGGGTGGATAAAACAAATCTAGGCATAAGTGCAATAAAGGAAATATTCGAGAATCATCCCCTTTTGGACAAAGAAGCCCATCTAATAAGGGAATGTTTTCCAACAAGCAAGCACTTTCCAACATCCCTTACCAACGAAAAAATGAAAACTTTAGCTGCTATAGCAAAAAATATGTGCGCTTTTAATGTCTCTTTTAAGAAAGCGGAGGAAATGTTAGAAACGGAATCGCTGTTATCAAACAAGTTCTCTCCCGCAAGAATTCTTGATCTGCTTAATTATGAAGAAAGTATAGGAATAAAGTTTGCAAAAGAAACTAGAAGAGAAATTCTGAAGCACATGAGCTCAGTAGACGCAGATGGATCCTTGCCTTCCGCGGCTGAAGCACGAATTAGGACCTATATTGCATGGAGAAAACAGGAAGAGGCTTATAAAGATTACAGTGATAAGGATATAGAAAGAATTTTTCGGTATTTTGTCAACCACAGCCCAAACATTTCTTTTGAGCAAGCTTGTAAAGAAGTGCTCAATTCTATGACAAAAAAAGTTGAGGTATAACAATGACCTATATTCCCATTGAAGAAAGATACGTTTTTTCTAGACGCGGAGAAGTAAAACTAGATCACCTAACAGTGCATTTCCATAAGGGCAGGTGCTATTTTTGTAAATTTAATGAAGAAACAGACCCAGAAAAGGGCGTTAGCTACCATTTTAGAATTATTGGCATTATATTAAAAATATTTGGCTGCGCTGAGACCATCCCCTATGTTAAAGAGGGCAAAAATTGTACCCTTTATGCTAATAAATTTAGCGTTAGAAGTTGGATACGTGGGCATTCCTTGGATAGAGGGGTTGTTTTCTCGATTGAAGATTACAACGCCCCCGTAGATGAATTGGGCGTCAGACAAATCATCTCCAAGAAAGTAAATAGGTTAGAAGGAGTTAAAAGTAATGAAGAAGCGATCAAAATTATATGTGAGCAGTTTCTTCGAAATATGTATTCATCTCGTAAGCTCAGTCCTTTCTATTATTTATCAAATATTGATCCTAATAAAGCTCCACCTCTGCGCTATTCAGAAGTCATGGCTCGGGCTAAAGAAAAGTTTAAGGAAAATCCTGAGGAGCCCCAAATCTTACACTGCATTCAATTTATTTTGACAAAGATCGGTTGTGGGCTTGGAAGCGATCCTAGATTTACCTATGAGGTATGCTTAGAACATAACAAAAAACTCTACTATGATCTTTGCCCTCAAGTTACAAATGAAATATACGCTAAAGCTGGGATATCAACTGCTATAGCAGAAATTGCTCATGCATTTATTCAAGAATTACCTCAAGTGGAAGTTAATACATTAGATTATGGCGGGCAAGGATTGAAGGCCTTAGCCTGAGGTGTTTTGGTCAGCACTTTCTTTTGAGCAAGCTTGTAAAGAAGTGCTCAATTCTATGACAAAAAAAGTTGAGGTATAACAATGACCTATATTCCCATTGAAGAAAGATACGTTTTTTCTAGACGCGGAGAAGTAAAACTAGATCACCTAACAGTGCATTTCCATAAGGGCAGGTGCTATTTTTGTAAATTTAATGAAGAAACAGACCCAGAAAAGGGCGTTAGCTACCATTTTAGAATTATTGGCATTATATTAAAAATATTTGGCTGCGCTGAGACCATCCCCTATGTTAAAGAGGGCAAAAATTGTACCCTTTATGCTAATAAATTTAGCGTTAGAAGTTGGATACGTGGGCATTCCTTGGATAGAGGGGTTGTTTTCTCGATTGAAGATTATAACGCCCCCGTAGATGAACGGGGCGTAAGACAAATCATTTCCAAGAAAGTAAATAGGTTAGAAGGAGTTAAAAGTAACGAAGAAGCGATCAAAATTATATGTGAGGAGTTTCTTCGAAAGATGTATTCATCTCGTAAACTCAGTCCTTTTTATTATTTATCAAATATTGACCCTAATAAAGCTCCCCCACTGCGCTATTCAGAAGTCATAGCTCGGGCTAAAGAAAAGTTTAAGGGAAATCCTGAGGAGCCTCAAATTTTACACTGCATCCAATTTATTTTGACAAAGATCGGTTGCTGGTCTGCAAGCGATCCTAGATTTACCTATGAGGTATGCTTAGAACATAACAAAAAACTCTACTACGATCTTTGCCCTGAAGTTACCGATGAAATATACGATAAAGCTGGGATATCATCTGCGATAGCGGAAATTGCTCACAGATTTATTAAACAATTACCTCAAGTGGAAGTTAATACATTAGATTATGGAGGGCGAGGATTGAGGGCCTTAGCCTGAGGTGTTGCTATCCTGAATTCTTAAGTTATTGAACTTTAGCGATTATCCCGGTTACGTGACAGCTTAAGCTTCAGCCGAAAAGAAGCTTAAGCTGCCCTTTGCCTAGCTGGCTTTTTAAAATTTAAACCTCATTTTTCGTATAATAATAGACATGCATGCAAACTGGCCGCATACAAATCGGGCAGCTTCTTATAAATAGAGCAATCTACTTAGAAATTAGAGGTTCAATAATCATCGGAGAATGGCCAAAAAATCAAAAACTAGTACCTAGACCAAGGCCTGTTTTAAAGCCACCTACATCTACATAGTTGCGAAAATGGGCTCGTTGGAAAAGATAATCCATGAAGAGATCCACATAGATTCTTTCACGGAAATAGTAGCGCGCTCCCGTTTTGAAGGCTAGCCCATACACACCCCTGGCTACCTTTTTTCTTTGGCAGCATGATTTATTTTTAAGATTAATGGCACCGATGCTCGGTCCAATTCCTAGGCGAAAATCCAAATCACAGCAAATTGAATAGGTATAATTGATGCCAAAGCTCATATTCCAGATTTGAGCATGTGACTTGCAATCATATCCATGTTTTCTTCGTGTTCCCACATAAGCTACATTGGCCCACGTTTCGATAGATTCACAATATTTTTTAGAAGCTTCAACTTCATAATCTCTTTCTACATGATCGTATATCCTACGGAATTTTTTTCCAGTCGGAAAAAATGCCGCTGACCGCACCTCAAAATTGTACTCTGAAGCACATACAGGATTAGCAACAAGAACAAGAAATAAACCTATTAAAACTTTTTTCAATAATTTATTCACAATTCATCCTCATTTGAATACTTTCTGCGTTGTTCTTGTTAACGGCTACGATGGTAAATTCGGAAGCTCGGTGTTTTGCCTTAAGACCTGTTTTAAATTTTAAAGGTCCGCTGGCAGGAATTTCAGAGATAACTTCTCCATTAGCATAAATTCGATACAAAACGACTTCTGGGGAGGGGGAGCCACTCCAGGTTGCTTGTAAACTGTATATCGTCTTATTTAAAAATTTGCATTTGTCTAATTTCCCGACGAATTGGGTAGGTGGGGGGACTGGGGTAACAGTAATAAATACGGTTGCTGTCGAAGGATCACCAGCTGAGCCTTCAATGGTGTACGTAAATGAATCCTCTCCTAAAAACCCGTGGGGTGGCGTATAGGTATAAGTTCCTGTTTGAGTGTTCATTGTGACCGTCCCTCCTTTTAGCGAAACAGCATCGTAGCGAGATATCGTTAAATCACTACCGGCGTCATTTGAAAATACACTTGGCCCTTCCAAGAGGGTATTTTCTTCTGTTTTTCCGGTATCATCAACTGCAGCAGGAAGAACGGTAATTGTTACCATAGCTTTAGCGTTATTTCCTTTAACATCCACTGCAGTATAGTTAAATTCATCGACACCTGTAAAATCGATAGGTGGATTATAGGTATAAATTCCCGTCTGTGTATTCATATTGACTGAACCATTCTGGACTGATGTACTGTCATAGTTATAAATAGTTAATCCTGTTCCGATGGCATTTTTTAGAACAGGGGGGCCATTTAGAGGGGTATTTACCTTTGTAATTCCGCTATCATTATTTGCTACCGGTAAAACGGTGATTGTTACCATCGCCTCCGAAGTATTGCCATTGCTATCCACTAATGTGTATCTAAATAAATCACTCCCCGAAAAGTTAAGAGGGGGAGTATAAACGTATGTGCCGTCAGGATTTGTCGTAATGGATCCACCAGCTACAGACTCTGTATTGTAGGAAAAGACCGATAAACCTGTGCCGATATCGTTTGCCAGCAAGTTTGACCCCTTTAATGGCGTATTTGCTACGGTAGTTTCGCTGTTATTAACTGCTATAGGTAAAACAGTGATAGCAACAGTAGCTGTTGATTCGACATTATTTTTATCTTTCACAATATATTTGAAGGTGTCTAATCCGGAAAAGGCTGTTGGAGGCGTGTAGGTATACGTTCCATCAGGTTGCATCACTTCTGTCCCTCCCTTAGAAGAGGTGCGGTCATAACTCACCAGGGTCAGTTTCTGACCGATGTCATTGGTTAGAACAGAGGTCCCATATAAAGGCGTATTGGCATTGGTGATCCCCAAGTCATTTTGTGCTTTAGGAAGGACAGTAATAGTGACAGTTGCCGTTGTTGTTTTCCCATTTGAATCGATTGCGGTGTATGTAAAATTATCAATGCCTGAGAAATCTAGTGGAGGGGTATAGGTATAGGTTCCATCAGATTGCATAGCAATCATACCGTTTTGTGTTGAAGTGTTGTCATATGTATCGATGGTCAATTGGCTTCCAATATCGTTTGAAAGGACACTGGGACTTTTTAATTGTGTATTAGCTGCGACAGTTCCTGTATCGTCCATAGCAATAGGGAGAACAGTAATTGTAAGAGTGCTAGTTGCTGTATGGTCATAGGCATCAGTAATAGTATAATTAAAGGTATCTACACCGGAAAATCCGTTAGGGGGAGTATAGGTATAAAAACCTGTTGAGGGGATGATCGTCAGCAGGCCTCCTTCAATGGACTTTTGGTCGTATTGTGTAACTGTGAGGCTATTTCCGCTATCGTTTGTTAAGACGCTAAATCCTGTTAATTGAGTATTCGCATTGGTGATTCCTACGTCTGGGTTTGCCACTGGCAGGGATATTTCGGGTAAATTAATACGGACTTGATTGGTCTTTGCCGTTAAGGTTAGTGGAGTTGTGGTTAAACAGGGGACAAAATGATAATCAATATCAGCAGCGTTATAATACGTAGTGCCAACAGCGGGATAACTGTCTACACGAGCTTTGAATTCAAGAGAGATCGTCGGCACGCTCGAAGCGAAGTCTCCTATTGAGAATCCTTTTGCCAAATCGGGGTCTGGGGCAGATGTGCCGTTCACTGTGAAGCTGCCTGGGACATAGCTGAGACCAGCCTGTAAGATATCTTTGACAACGACTCCATATGCGGTGCTTGTTCCATCATTGTGGATGGTGATGGTAAAATTGACAATGTCTCCCACATCGACGTTTTCTGTGACAACCGAGTTCACCGTTTTAAATGCCGAGAGAATGGGCGCATCCACTTGAATTTGAATTCCTAGCCCATTGATTGTATAGTCGTCTCCGTTTGTGGTCCCTAAGACATATGCCTGTTCTTGGTCGTAAGACAGGGCGGATGAGACATCAACGCTTGTGATATCAAATCCTTGTCTGTCGCCTGAGTGAAGAGTATACGTAAATGGATCAGCGTTTGCTGTCCCAAAGCTTCCTCTGGTATCAATTAGGCTTGATCCTAAAGCAAGGAGTTTTCCTGTCTCAGGATCGGTTGAGAGAGGAAGAAGTGTATTGATTTGGGATCCAAAGAAATTATTTATCGGATTGTTGCTTCCCTGTTGTGCATTGGCACTAGTGAGGGTACTGGTGGGTCCAAATAATAGAGTATCAGCACCACCCTTATTATTAGCATCCCCTTCTATTGCACTAACAAAGAGCCTTCCGCGTATGGTTCCTGAGCCTGGAACGCAAAATCCGGATACCTTTGCTGGGAGATTTAAAGAATAGGAAGCCTGCTCACAACCTACAAAAATGGTCATATTATTTGTGATCATTTGTGGATTGCTATAGACGACCGCAAGAGCCCAACCAGCTGCATTATGAGAATTATCTGATGCGGCAACTGTTCCAATAATTTGTGACCCCGTATATGTGCCTGCACCTCCAGCCTGGACAATCGATGTGACGTTTTGGCTTCTCACATAATTGCCTGAATTTGGGTAGGAGGGGGTTGTCGCATTTTGACTTGTCGTTGGATCTGCGCTTACAAGGTGACTGATGTTGTGGGGATCGATTAAAATCACCGAAACGTCGGATGGAGGAGCAGGTGGGGGACTTGGTGTGGTAGGAAATCCATAACTACCGCTCCAGATGAGCTCAGCGTAAAGAACTGTACTTTCCGAAGGCAAGTCTAGCACAGCTGAGGATCCATTTTGGAGATAATTAAGCGTTGTTCCCGGCGGATAGTTCCCAACCTTTTTTGATAGATCGGTCGTTATGTATGCTCCAATAGAATCCACAGAGCCGGGATTATTTTGATTTGTCGCTTTGCTTAGCCCAAGAGTATTTCCGGTAAAGGTAATTCCTCCGTTATCCGTTGTATTATATCGTTCGATATAAACTCCTTCCAAGTTTCCAAGAAAAAAACTGGTAAGCAAAAGCAATCTTAAAATGCACTTTATGATCACGACATCTCCATGATTTGGGACCCTATCAGCAATTTGTATGAGAAGTTGCCTGAGGCTGCCATTTTTTCTGATTATTTAAATGGAATATGACTCATTCAACGAGAAATAAAATGTATATTTTTTGTAATTCCGGAATTATCTCTTCATCTAAAAGTCTTTCCTTATTTATCTATGAGCACCCGTTATTCTTTTAGCAAGCTGAGTAGAGTAATTTAAATTTTACTTTTTACATGTACTTCATAAAATTTGAAAGGAAAAATTAATTGCTTTAGTAAATATTTTTTCTATCTTTAGGTGTTTTTAAATCCTCTATATGCAACTCAAAGTGTGACGTAGTGTTTTATAGTTAGGCTAGTTGTAGAAAAGGTTTATCCGCTCTTGTTGTCAATTTAAAAATTAAAATAGTAAATTTTGGTTTTTTTGCTCAAAAATTTTCGAGAAATTGTTTAGGGAGTAGAAAATAAGTTGATCACTTAAGGCCAGCCCCTAAGGGTAAAAGATTTGAGTTGCCTGCTTTCAATAATTGGGGTAACATCAATAGTTAAATTTAAGAATAGAATGATGAAAAAGCGCTACCTTATTGCTGCCAATTGGAAAATGCATAAAACTGTGGCTGAGTCTATCGACTACCTTAAAGTGTTTCAATCTCTTCTGCATTCTAATTTGAGCAATGATGTTTATCTTGCACCTCCCTTCACTGCCCTTTATCCATTAGTTCAGCATTCTAAAAACTTGCCGATTGCCATCGGAGCTCAAAATATGAGCGACAAGACAGAAGGAGCGCTTACCGGAGAAATTTCCGTAAGAATGCTTGTCGAGGTGGGCGCCTCCTTTGTAATTCTTGGCCATTCCGAAAGAAGACACCTTTTCCATGAAGATAATCGCTTTATCCAACGAAAAATCCAACTTGCCCTGCAAAATGATCTTGAAGTTTTGCTCTGTATCGGAGAAACTGCAGAGGAACGTTCTAGCGGCATGAGTTTTCAAGTGATTGAAAAACAACTTGAAGAGTGTTTGAAGGGGGTCGAGGAAAATGAGAGCAAAAAAATCATAATCGCTTACGAACCCGTTTGGGCGATAGGAAGCGGAAACGCTGCGGCAGCTTCTGAGGTGCAAGTGCTTCACGAGAGGATTCGCCATTGGTGCGAGAGGCGTTGGAAGCGGGGTGCTGCACAACTTCGCATTCTCTACGGTGGTTCTGTTAGCGCAAAAAATGCCCCAAGTTTTTTAAAAGAAAAAGATATCGATGGTCTATTAGTGGGAACAGCTTCTTTAGATCCTCAAACATTTAGTGAAATCGTCAATTTAAGTTAGGTGAATCATGACTTTTATCTATTACCTTTGCATCACATTATTTATGCTGCTCTGCGCTCTTCTTTGTTTAGTGATCCTTATTCAAGAAAGCAAGAGCTCAGGCTTCGGAGCCTCTTTTGGCGGAGACACCAATGAATCTGTTTTTGGAACATCAACAGCTGATGTTTTGAAAAAATTTACTGGATGGTTAAGTTTTGCTTTTTTAACCTCCTGTGTTCTCCTTTCTCTTTGGACACAGTCTTTAGCGACGCGCTCTAAAGCTTCTCAGGATTCTTTTACAATAGAAAATATCCAAGACTAGTTTTTTGGCACGCAACTTGCATTTCTCCTATTATCAAAAATAGGAGAGTGCAAGAAATGATAAAAAAGCCTAAAAACGAAGCTGAAATAAAAGCTGCAAAAATTGTTAAAAAGCCTGTCGAAAAGGTAATCTATGCTAAGACAGACTTGCCAGCAAATAAAGGACCGGCGCCAGAGAAGAAAGTCCTTAAGTCTTTAAAGCTTGAAAATAAAGTTACAACGGCTGAGGGCGTGCAAAGACGTAAACAAAAAAAGACTACCAAATCCTAGTTCCTTATCTTATCTATAGAAAGCCCCTCATCTAGTCTTTAATAGAAAGTTTTATTCTGAATTTGCTATAAGCTAAAAAAAGCAAATTGTTACTTAAGAGTTTCTCATGTCTTCAGAAACATCACTGCGGGTGATTATTATCGTTCAGGCCAGAATGGGTTCCACACGCCTTCCTGGGAAAGTTCTTAAGGAAGTACTGGGTAAACCCCTATTAACCCATCTAATAGAAAGGTTAAAAAAATCCAAGCTGGCAAAGCAAATTGTGATTGCTACAACAAAGTTGCCTGAAGACGATCTCATCGAGCAATTGGCAAATGACCAACAGGTTTCCATCTTTCGTGGAAGTGAAGATGACGTTTTAGAGCGCTACCTGCTTGCCGCTCGTGAGGTTCAAGCTGATGTTATTGTTCGTATCACATCCGACTGTCCCTTGATGGACCCAGAAATAGTAGATAAAGGGATAGGGCTTTTTCTCTCGCATTTTCCTCAATATGACTATGTTTCTAACACATTGTATCGCACATATCCACGAGGCATGGATGTAGAAGTTTTTTCTATGAAAGCTTTAGAAACTGCCGCTTTATTGGCACGTAATCCAGCTGAGAGAGAACACGTCACACTTTATTTAGTTAACCATCCCGAGCGGTTCTCTCTTTCTAATTTCACATGCTCTCAAAATCATGCATTTTATCGCTGGACGGTGGATACGGAAGAAGATTTTAGGCTAGTTTCTCAGCTATTTGAAATGTCACTTCCTGCCTTCCCTACGTTGGAAAGTCTTTTGCTGTTAAACAAAGAACATCCGGAATTACATCTTATTAATTCCCATATTGAGCAAAAAAAAATATGAACGAAAATGCTTTGCGTTTTGAGTGTGTGTTAAAAGAAAAAAATGATGCTAATGACATTATGCAATGGCGTAATGACCCCGTTTCACGAAAAATATCATTTACCTATATAGAACCGAAAACCCTTGATCAATTCTATCCTGAATTCTTAAAGGGCTATTTTGGTATTGCTGAGCTACCTTCTCTTTTCGTGCTTTATAACAATCAGCGCGTGGCATGTCTGCGCTTTGATCCTGGATGCCATCCTTATAATGTGAGTAAACGTTGTGCGGAAATTTCGATTAACATTGCTCCAGAGTGGCGCCATCAGGGATTAGGTCCACTGATCCTAAAAAAAACACTACTGTGGGTTGAGCAACAAGGCTATGATGCTGTCTTTGCCAGAATAAAGAAGACAAACCAGCCTTCAATAAAAATTTTTAATAAGGCTGAGTTTTGTTTTATCCGTTCTACTCAACATTGCGGTGAAGAAGTTTTAGAGTTTCTTTTCGACTTCGATAAGGAGCGTTTTGAAAAAGTTTTGGTGATTGCAGAAGCTGGCTCTAACTGGAAGGCAGGCCCTTTTGAAAAGGACCTTGACCGAGCTTTTGCTTTAGTGGAAGCGGCTAAAGAGGCTGGGGCGAATATTGTAAAATTCCAAGTTTTTAAAGCAGCTACTACCTATGTCCCTCAAGCGGGAGTCAGCGATTATCTCGCTTTTTCTGGGATTAAAAAGGGTATTTTTGAACTATTTAAAGAACTAGAGATGCCGGAGAAAATGCTTCCGTTTATTGTGAAGAGATGCGAAGCGGTGGGAATCGAGTTGATGGCGTCAGTTTTTTCAATCGATGATCTTAACCTCGTTAATCCCTATGTTAAAATGCACAAAATGGGCTCTTATGAAATTTCTCATCTAAGGCTCTTAGAAGCGATTGCTAAGACAACAAAACCCCTTATTCTTTCAACTGGGGCTTCATACCCTAATGAAATTGATTGGGCTGTGGATACATTTTATCAAGCAGGGGGCAAAGAACTTTCTCTCATGCAGTGTACAGCCAGCTATCCAGCCTCTTCGGCTTGTATGAATCTAAGAGTGATCCCTTGGCTTAAGAAACGCTATGATGTGCCAGTTGGTTTATCGGACCACAGTTTAGGTTTAGAGGCATCGATCGGGGCTGTGGCATTAGGAGCAAAAATCATTGAAAAGCATTTTACCTTAGATAAAAACTTTTCTGGACCCGATCATGCCTTTGCTTTAGACCCCAAAGAACTCAAAAATATGGTGACAAATATACGCCAAATTGAAGAAATGTTAGGATCTTCAGTAAAAAAAGTGTATGAAGAAGAGGAGGAGCTCTACCAGTTTGCAAGGCGCGGGTTGCAGGCGTTAGTCGATATTCAGCCCGGTGAATCTCTGATCGAAGGAGACAATCTCGCGATCCTACGTCCAGGGAAACAAAAAAAAGGGCTTCATCCAATGTATCTTGAAAAAGTGAAGGGGAGGGTAGCTACCCGTTTTATAGCTGCAGGCGACGGAATTCAATGGTCAGATTTTAAGGAAGGTGAAAATGGTTAAAGCAGTACTTATTGATTTAGATGGGACATTAGTAGATAGCACCCCAGCTCTTTATCAAGTGTATTTAAAGTTTTTAGAGCATTACGGTCATAAAGGAAATAAAGAAGAGTTTAACAGCCTTGTTGGCCCGAGTATTGATGAAATCGTCAGCACGTTAAAGACTCAATATAAACTAGAAGATGATAATGAAAAACTGGCGAATATGTATGTCTCCTTCATCATGTTGCAAGGATTTGAAGGCACAGAGCTTTTCACAGGTGTAAGGGAGTTTTTAGATTATGCCAAGGAGAAAGGACTCAAATTGGCCATAGTAACTTCAGGAACACACGCTCTTGTCAAAACGTGCCTTGACCCCTTCGGTATCTATGAACGATTTGATGCCATCTTGACCTCAGAAGATGTAAAGCAAGCAAAACCCTTCCCTGAGATTTACGAGTTGGCTTTGAGCAAACTTAAAGTTCCAGCGGAGGAAGCTGTAGCTATTGAAGACTCGACGGTAGGTGCCGCATCTGCCAAAGGAGCTGGCTTACCTGTCTTGTTCATTACACATGGAAAGAGCGTTGAGGGAATAGAGGCATATCAAGCAGTGAATAATTGGAAAGAATGCTTGGAGTATGTCGATAAAACTTCCTCTGTGTAAGGAGTTATGGGTTACCAGACGTTAAAAATCAAGAGTCACTACCAGGTAGAGATACTGGACACCCTTGAAACAGTTTCTCTACCAGAAGAGCTCGAAGAGCGCATCGAGCGCATCTGGAGAGCAGAACTTATCGGTAGAGATCTCTTTAATGGCTATCTCCTAAGTGCAGTTGCCTATGATAAGGAGCGGTTAACCGGTGTTTTTGTTCCCTATAAGTTATTTATTGCGCAATTAAGGGATCCCTCTTTAAAGCCTATTTTGAAAATTATTCCAGTTAGCATTAGCGGATTAACAATTCTTGGGAATAACGTGCTCTTTGCCAAGCGCTCTTCTTACGTCACGCAGTTTCGTTATCATTATGAGCTTGCTCCTTCAGGGAGTATAGATAATTTCTTTTTGGAAGGGAGCCAAATTAATCTTCGAGAACAACTCAAGAAAGAACTGAGGGAAGAGATTGGTGTCGATTCAAAAAGGGTCAAATCTGTTAAATTCTTTGCCTTGATTTATGATAAAGAGTTAGAATCCATTGATCTTTGCGCAGAAATTCGGATAAATCCTTACGCTATGCAATCCCACTCTTGGGAATACAGTCAGGTCATCACGGTTCCTAAAGATGAGTTAGCACATTTTGTAAAAATAGATGGGGAGCACTTTGTTCCACTCTCTCTTTCAATTCTTCGACAACGCAAACTTTTATGAAGTATTCACACATAACAGGGTTTGAAAAGCACTTATTAGCAGCTGCACCGCAAAATCTCTCTCCATTGTATGTGATTCTTGCAAAAGAGGAAAATGAACGCAAGCTAGCCGTTAGCAAGGTAAAAAATATCTTTGAAGAGAATGCGACCGCCTCTTGGCAATCCTACGATGCAACAGAATCTGCGGAGCAAGAGATTTTCAACGATCTTGATACTTTTTCTTTCTTACAACCAGTCAAGGCTATTCATATTGGGGATTTCCACCATTTCAAAAAACCCGTTTTAGAAAGACTGGAAAAGTATTTTGCTTCTCCTCCTCGAGGGGTTTATCTCATTTTAAGCGGGAGTGACTTAAAAGCGCACACCCACTTTTATAAGAGAGCAGAAAAATGCGGTGTTATTTTGGAAATGGTAGATGAAAAACCTTGGGAGAAAGAAAAAAATGTTCAGGAATGGCTAGTACAGGAGGCAGCGAAGCTTGGCAAACGCATGGCCCCGCAAGCTGTCCAGCTGTTAATTAAAGCTGTTGGGAACAATGTATTTCATCTCTTAAGTGAGCTTAATAAGCTCTTCTGTTTCGCTGGGGAGCGAGGAGAAATTACTGTCGAAGATATCAGAGCAATCGCATGCTATACACACCAGGAAAATAGCTGGCAATTAGGTGATGCGCTTTTTAAACGCAATGGGGCTCTTGCCTTTAAAATCTCTCGAGGTATCCTAGCTCAAGAGGTTCCTTTTTTTGTTCTTTTGCGCCAAATCCGCACCCAATTTCAAACAGCCTTGCATGTAGCTTCTCTCTCTTCTTCCAGCGAAGTAAAAGAAGATTTTCCTCAACTCAAAGAAAGCTCTATTGAGCGTCACCGTGCACATGTCCAAGATTATGGCTATAGCAAGCTGCCCGAAGCATTAAAGACGATCAATCAGGTAGAATGGATGGCAAAAAATGGCATGGATCGCTATGATCTTCTTTCCGACTTTTTAATTTTTAAATTAGTTACCCTATGAAAGAACCTGCATTACTTTTGCTCCCTAATCTTCTCAGTGAAGCGCGTTATCATGAAGTTTTTCTTCCTTCTAGCGTAGACAAGGCCGTTGGCTCTATTGATGGCCTAATTGCCGAAAGCGAACAAGGCGCAAGGCGTTATCTTTCTCATTTCAAAATGGACAAAAAGCCGCATGAAGTGCCTGTGGCATTATTAAACGAACATTCTCATGATGAAGATTTAGACTTTTTATTGCAGCCTATCGCAGAGGGCCAGCGATGGGGCTTAGTTTCCGATGGGGGTCTTCCCTGCATTGCTGATCCAGGTTCAAAGCTTGTTGCTCGTGCTCGTAAAAGGGGAATGTTAGTCCAAGCTTTTGTAGGTCCTTGCTCATTTCTGCTCGCTCTGATGCTTTCTGGGCTGTCTGGACAAAAATTCTTCTTCCATGGCTATCTTGACAAAGAGCCTATAAAAAGAGATCGCAAGATTGGCCAAATTGAAAAAAGCTCACGTGAAAATCATGCAACACAAATTTTCATGGAAGCACCTTACCGCAACCGTCATCTCTTAGACTCTCTTCTTCACAACTTATCGACAAGTACATCTTTATCAGTTGCCTGGGATCTAACGATGCCTTCACAAGGTGTTGTGACCCATAAAATTGAAGTTTGGAGAAAAGTTGCCTTACCTAATATTGATAAAAAGCCCGCTGTTTTTTTAGTGCAGGCATTTTAAGGTAAGTGAACTAGATAATCTCTGAAGCGAGAGAATCATAAAATAAGATACCTTGAGCGGTGAGCTTGATGGTAGAACCGTCAAAAGCTAACCATCCTTTATTGACAAGGTCGTGAAGCGTATTTAAGATTTCTTTTTCCAATTTGCCATGTTGCTTCTCAAACTTTTCAAGATTGACGCCTTCGAGTAATCGGATGCGAACGGCAAGGAGTTCTCTTTGAGCAGCATGGTAATCGAGCCTCTCTTCAAAGTCGACAGGAGATTGATCTGCCTCTAATAGTTGATGGTACTTACGCAAGTGAGCAATATTTCTGAAACGCTTACCTTCCCAGTAGCTAAAAGCTGAAGGGCCAAATCCCAGAAAAGGCCTTGCTGTCCAGTAGCCAAGATTATGTCTAGATTGTTTGCCCTCTTTGGCGAAGGCAGAGATTTCGTATTGCTTCAAACCATTTTTTTCTAGTTCTTCTGTAGCGGTAAGATACATGGCTAAGCTAGTTTTGGGATCTGGAAATATTAAGCTTTTGCGTTTTTTATAAAAAGCAGTATGCGGTTCAACAGTTAAATTATAGAGGGAAAGGTGAGAGATGGGGAGCGAAGTCGCTTTTTTCAATGTATGGCGCCACTGCTCCAGCGTTTGCTGTGGAAGGTCATACATGAGATCGATAGAAATATTTTTTATACCTACCTTAAAGGCTTCTAATACTGCCGATTCAATCCTATTTTTATTATGTGTTCTTCCAAGGCTGATGAGCATAGGATCATCAAATGCTTGAGCTCCGATGCTTAAACGATTGATTCCAGCTTCTTTATAATCTCTAATAATTGTTTCAGAGCAATTTTCCGGATTGGCTTCTAAGGTGATTTCTGTCTCTACCTCAGGTTGAATCCTAGTCAAAATTTCCTCAATGTAGTGAGCCCCCAGCAAGCTTGGAGTGCCTCCACCAAAATAAATGCTTACGATTTTGTAAGGTGTTAATAAAGGCAAGGCTTTAAGCCATTCTGCTTTAAAGCCTTGCATAAGAAGAGTTTTGTCTGCGTCCCTCTCGGGAAGAACATAAAAATGGCAGTAGCTGCATTTTTTTGAACAAAAGGGAATGTGAAAATAAAGACTCGCTTCCTTAATCTTACCACTCATCTGCGTCTGGATCTATAATTCCTCCGCGGCGCCAGCGGTTGCGATCGCTAAAGTAAGATTCTTCATCCTCTTCAGCCTTATCATCATCCTCTTGATCATTGGAAGCGGTGTCATCACTGTCATCATGTTCCTCAATAACAGAGTTTCCTGATTCCATGGCATCCGTTTCCATTTCAAAACCACCATCTGTGAAGCCAGCTCCTGTTTCAGCTGCATCAAGATCTGGGATGGTCGGCATTTCTGTATAGCCTCCACCACCACGGTTCGCTGGTGGGCGCTTAGGTGTGATGTATTCCTCTGCTTCACCGCTTTCCTTCAAAAATTGCAAACGTTCCTTTTCTTCTTCAATTTTAGATTGGACTGCTCGGATTTCTTCTTTGTGTTTATCTAAGTCTTTTTTAGGAACGAGACCTAATTTGAGCCACTGTTCTAGATCAGTGAGTTCTCCTTCCAATTTTTTTAAACGTTCGCTTTTGATATGCCTCATGGTTACCTATGCAAAGTTGTGTTTTTAACTAATAAAGTTGCGTTAAAAGTAATATATAAGAAAATTGTTTTTCTTAATTCTTTTTTATTAATATCTTTACAAGCCAAAAGACTTTTTTTTAAAATTTTATTCAATCTTTTATATACCCTGGGTGGGTTTTACACAAGAAATTTTTGTGCAACCTATGTGCCATATAAATAAGAAAAAGACTTTCTGCAAGTAAAAATATTATATAGTAGAGATGGCTTCCGGAGCCAAATCCATACGTATGCATGCCCGTTCCTAAAATATAGTTTACCCCATACCAAGTAAAACTAATTATGCCAAGTCCTATGATCGATCCAAAACTCAACCCTTTTATTTGAATATAATTAAAGCGGTAGAGGTGAATAAGAACAAGGTATGAGCAAATTGAGATAAAAGCCCAGGCTTCTTTGGGATCCCAATCCCAAAATCTCCCCCAGCTTTGTGCAGCCCAAATACCGCCAAGGATGGTACCGGGGATAAGGAGAGCTGTCCCTAAATAAATCGTTTGAACAAGACATTTTGCCATAAGCTCTTTGTCTTTTAACTTTAGTAAAAGACTTAAGAGATAAAGGTGTCCGAAAACTCCTGCTAAAATTAAAACGCCATAGCTTCCGACAATCATAAGCACATGGATGATAAGCCAAAAATGTGAGTTAAGTACTGCTTGTACGTTATCTAACCCACTATTTAGATCAGTGACTTCGATAACAGCGAGTAAGATGACAGAAAGCAGTGTAGAGGCCACAATGGGCAAACGACTTTGAAATCGCCTGGCAAGAAAAATTCCCGCTATGACGGCAACACATGGAACATAGACGACTGTTTCAAACATATTGGAAACGGGGGGCCGCATGAGGATCCACGATCTTGCGACTAAGGAAATAAGCTGTATGCTAAAGGCAATCAAAAAGGCCAAAAACCCTAAGGCTCTTGCGCCGCGATTGCTTGGAAATCCAATAAAGAAAAAAAGTGTAATTAAGTAGCCCAAAATCGAAAAAGAGATAAAGGGGATTGTCGTGTACCAAGCTTCTAGCTGAAGTTGCCAGGTGCTTGGATAAGCCATGTGGTTATTCGTGCTTTTTAATAAGGGTGTGGAGGCAATTTCTTGATAAGCGTTAGAGAGCGTTGTAGCGAAAACCTCTAGGGTTCTTTGATCTATCCCGCTATTGAGTAAATTTTGATAACTTTCTCGTATCTTTTGGTAGGTGGAATCACTATAAAGGGTAAAATTACGTTCGTTGAGAGTAAGTGCAAGAAGCCCATACCATTCCCCGGTGCGATTACGGCTAGGTAAGAGATGGAAGTAGGGATCTTCTTGAAGCTGTTTTCTTATCGTACCTTCTTTTTCTTTTAAAGATGTAAGGCCTTTAAACGATTCAAAAAGAGCGATTTTTTTTAAAAGGGCGATCAGTTGTTCAGCAAGAGCTTCGCTATAATAATGGCTAAAAATGGAGTCTCCAGCCTTTAGAGTATTCCAGGGTGCTTGTGAAGCTGTTTTAACGATTTTGTATTGGGAATCTACCAGAAAATCTGGAGCAATTTCTTTAAGTTCGGTCCATTTTCTGGCTGCACTCTTTTGTTTCAAGAAATAGTAATTTGCTATGACCTTTAAGGATTCAGGGTGATTAAAAAAGGCAGTTTTAAGTTCTTCGTAAGAAAATCTTTTTTTGTCTTTCGTGAGTTCTAAAATGTTTTTAGCTGGGCCGTCAGCGACCCATAGGAAAGGAACTTGCGACCATCTTTTAAAACCATCTAAATAAAGATGTAACATGATGGGTAGCGAGCCAGTATCTCCAAAGTAAGTAAGATCTTCTTGCGTTGCTTGCTTAGCGTGATAAAACTCAAAAAAAAGGCTATCTGTATAGGCTTGTAAAGGACGTATGCGCCCCTTGTAGCTAACAGGAACAGAGTCTATTGCTCCATAGAGAGAAATATAGCAGCCGATAGCGATAAAGAGAGCGAAAAATTTCTTCACTTAAAGAACCTATTAAAAAAATATGAAAAATAGAGGTTTTGTCTTTGATGGTCCAGAATTTTTTCCACATTATAGGCTAATTTTCAAAATAAGTCTCTTGTCTAAGGAATTTATTTAAGCTATAAGGAAATTGATTAGAATTTAAAAAATAATAAAGCCCATGGTTTTGGATCCAGACCTCTTTCAAAAAGAAAGAACTAATTTAGCTCACGATCGGACAGATTTTGCTAAAGAGCGTACCCTTTTTGCTGCGGAAAGGACATTTTCTGCGTGGATACGAACCGGCTTAGCGGGTTTGGGGGGCGGACTTGTGTTAATTCGCTTTCTTCCCTTTAGCAACCCTTCTAAACTATTCGTCGCCCGTCTCTCTGGTGGCCTGTTGCTATTATGGGGCTTGATGGTCATCATCTTTGCATTAAGAAGCTACAATCATAATTTAAAGAAGTATAGGGTCGAGCCAGATCCCCTTTCAAAATTGGGTGTGTCTTCAATTGGCTTTGTCTTAATCTTAATATGTATTCTTGTTTTTATTCTTGCTGAAAATTAAAAAATAATTTGTATTTTAAAAGTACAAGCTTGATCTAAATAAAGCTTTCCGTTAATTACATAGAAAACAATTGGAGGTCATGAGTGAGTATTGCATGGTTTTTAGCGGAATTAATAGGAACCTTTACTCTAATTTTTATTGGCGCAGGATCAGTTTTAGTTAACCAAATGACAGGTGGTAGCTTGGGGATTATTGGGGTGGCGATTGCTCACGGATTAGCCATCGCCGTGATGGTTTCTGCTATCGGTCACATTTCTGGCGGTAAACTAAATCCAGCGATTACTCTAGGTCTTTTATTTGGCGGTAAAATTAGCTTAAAAAATGCCACCTTAGAAATAATTGCTCAGCTTCTAGGAGCTATTTTAGGAGCTTTTTTCCTAAGCCAAATTTTCCCAGCAAGCGTTCAGGAAACCGTGCATCTCGGCGTTCCTTCTCTTGGACAAGGCATTACAGGATATGTAGGGATTTTTACAGAAACGATTCTTGTCTTCCTTCTCGTCTTTGTTGTTTATGCAACAATGGTTGATACGGAAGGTTCATTCAAGATTGTAGGTGGATTTGGCATTGGCTGCGTGATCCTATTTGATATTTTAGCAGCAGCTTCCATCTCAGGGCCAGCATTAAACCCTGCAAGAGCATTTGGACCTGCTTTAATGAGTGGATTTTGGCAAGATCAATATGTGTATTGGATCGGACCCATTCTAGGTGGTATTTTAGCTGGTCTCTTTTACAACTACGGGATATTAAGAAACCGTAAGCCTCTTTAGTTTTTTTCTCTTTGCTCTAGGCTATACCTCTAGCCTAGAGTTTTTTAGATATCAAATTCGCTTCTCATCTTTTTGCGACCCATGTGGTGAATTTTCTTAAAAATTATTCTGATAAAAGTCTCAATATTAAATTTTTTGTGTTATCAAAATGCCCTGCATTTTTATTTAAAATAGTTTTTTCATAAAAGGTATTTTAAATGGCTTCTCTCAACTTCGGTTCTTTTCCTGCCACAGACTTTGCTCTTCGTGAAACAAATCTAAACGTTCGCGATGTTAATTGGTTAACACAGAATATGAACCCATAAAGCAAGTGTGCGGTCTTGAATTGATGATACTCATTCTGAATTGCTCGAGCAGCTTAAGTCTATGGGAACGAATTATTTCTTTTCTCGAAAAGCTCTAAGGGTTTTGTATTAGCGGCGCTTCCACCAAAAAAGAAGTAAGATACCGAGAGCAACTAATATTGCGCCTGGATAGGTAAGCCAGTATTTTGCAGGATCGCGGTTGATGACCAATTGCACAAGGTGCGCTCCTGAAGGATTTTTAGAAAGCCCAGAAAGGTAGAAGCGATAACCATCTCGTGTTTCATAAACTTCATTCATACTGATCGTTTTACGCACTTCTTGGCTAGTCCTTCTATCTTTGAAAGTTACCTCGCTCTCATAACTAAAGGGCTGATTCGTTTCTGGATAATTGATTTGCTGTGCACGATGTAAGCGAATAGTGTAGGGGAGCTCCTCCACTTTGGGTTGGAAACTCAATAAATAACGTCGATCTTTGGTGGGCCATTTTAAGTCTGATTTCAGGCGATCAAATACTAGGGGAATTTTTTCGTCATCTTTAGCGATAATAATGCGAGGCAAGTTGTCTTCGATTTTCTTTAGAGAAGGAAGAGGGGCGCTTTCGCGGAAAATAGGAGATTCAAAAGAAGCGAGGAGAGCTTTTTGAGAGAGTGCTGGATAGGTAATATGGCTATAGTGAATCCCTACAGTACGTAAATAAGCGGTAAATACTCTCGCTAGAGTGTTAGTATCTTGTGGGAATGAAATCCAAGGGAGCTCTTCCCCCATGGAAAAAAGTTGTTGGCTAAACAGTGTTAGCTGCTCTTCTTGACTAGGTAATGTTTCTAATAAATACAGAAGAGGCCATTGCCTTTCTTTCAAAATGGAAAGAAAGCTTTCTCCATTCAAAAGATGATCATCAAAGTCACTAAAAAAATGGCTAAGCCATAGTGCTCCTTTGATTTCATTTGCACTCAAAGAGTTCCAATCGAAATTTTTAAAAATATGGCTAAATTTTTTGGGTAGCTTTGCCTCTTTTGGGTAGAGCCATCCTCCCTGTTGATGCCAATGTCTTAAAAAATCGAGAAATTCTTTGGAAAAATCCAATTGGCAGTTCTCACAGCTATTTTTGAAAAGTTGAATAGGGGCTAGTTCTATCGAAGCTGTTTTTAGCTCCTTGCCTAACTCTTCTCGAATCACTTTAAATAGATGATTTTCAAATTGCTTCTTCGAAAGATTTGCCTCCAAACCGAAAAAATCTGCTTGCAGAGAGTAGCCATCGAAACCTTCATTGTAAGCAATGTAAGAATGCAACCGATTGCTTTCAAAGTTTTGGGTGTAAATGCGGCCATGAGGATCTGCAATGAGGATGATGGTATCTTTCTTACTGTCTTGCAGCCATGTGTCTGGTACATGGCTGATCAACTCAATGTCAAGAGGTGCTTGCCCTAGGTAAGAAAGCTCGTGATGATTATTCAAAAGGGCGAAGGGACCGTTTAAATTCAGTTGAATGCTCCCCTTGCGATCAGGTTTTTCATAGGTAATTTCCAGAGTGATCGCAGCCTCTTCAACATTGAGTTGAGCTCCAATGGACCATTCTTGAACTTCTTTTTTTTGAAGCAGTAATTTTTTTAAAGGGATATCAGCTAGCTTGTGTTGCTCTCGATCTAAAATGCGGACAGTGATTTTTTCTGCAAGCAAGGCCTGAATGGCTTCCAGCTTAAAATCTGTTATTAAAGCAAGAGGATTTTCTGAAGGGATACTTTCTCCGGGTTTCCACCTTTGTGCAGGAAAGTTTGGTTTGCCAATGAATTGAGCTTGGCTTCCTGCTATCCAAGAAAAAAGGTTTTTCTCCGCATGGGGGCTATAATCGAGAAGTTGGCAAAACATATTTTTAGGCAAATAATAATTGCCAAAGAGATCTTTTTTTAAAGGTAGAGAGAGCTGTTTTTTGGTTCCTCGCTCTTCAGCTGTAATAACCATTTCTTCAGGAAATTGAATGTGTGAACTGCTACTTCCTTCGACAAGCAAAGCGTGACCTTGCGTTCCGTAGACAGTTTTAATAAAGGTTCCAGAGATCACCATCAAAAGGCCTAAATGCGTGATCAAAAAAGGAAAGTGTTTTTTCTTAAAAGGCCAACGCCTTAATGCCGAGACTAAAATATTGATGAAATAGCCTGCTAACAAAATTTTAAAAAATAGGCTTTTATAGATGTTTTCAGCTGCAACCTGATGCGATTCTGTAATAGACTCTAGATAAGTGCCGTAAGCCACCATTAGAGCGGTGAGTGAAATTAAAATGACCGCAAAAATGACTCCACCTAAAAAATGATACAAAGATTTAACTTTATTCATAGATAAGAAGGGATAGGTTTTATCAATTCAAAACTTTCTGCAAAAGCAATGATTTCATCCTTATGCTGCTCGATGGCATCAGGGTGGCCGACCGCTTTAATTGTATAATCCGCTCGCATCTGTTTGAATTCTTCTTCCCTTAGAGGTTGATTAGAGAGCATACGGTAATGTTCAGGGATCAGCTGCATCGCAAAAGCTAGAAATGCCGTTGGACGACCTTTTAAAATTCCAGATGCATAAAATTGTAAGCCTACAAATCCACCGTAGGCGATTTCATTGTAGTCCATGCTGTAAGGTTCAATGCTTTCAAACTGTTTTTGCCAGCGCAAGATCTGTGCATGCGGAGAAACGCTTTCTTCAATAGCTTTAGTTGGGAAATTATGAACAGTGATGCGCAGAGATTCGCTTTCATTGGGGATAAGGAAGGTAATAATTGGCAACATCGTATCTTTTAAATAGGCTTGGCCATCTGGCAAAACCCTTTCCCAATGTGGAGGCACCTTGGCCCTATAGATAGGTTTATTTTGGGCCCTACCTTCGATCTCTAGCCAATGGCTTTCATTAGAAGTTGTAGAATGACAAGCTGAAAGGCACAAAACGAGGACAGGTAAAAAAAATGTATGGAGCAAGGGGGGCATATCTATAGAGTCTTAAAAATTAAAAATTCATTATGGCAAACTACTAAATATTTATTTAGCTATTTTGGAATTTAAATTAAAGTTCGCCAGGACACCTGGTGCTTTTTTAAAGTTGGGAATGACAAATACAACTGGAAGGACGAAGGAAAGAAGAGGCTTTCAAGAGAATCATCACTTAGTAGACAGCTAGTTCGCAGGAGCTTTAAATGAGTGAAGCTTTGTATATGCTAAAAGCCCGATACCGAGAAATTTTATCAAGGGCCTTGGCTGTGTGCATGGCTTTAAGTTCTTGCGCCGCTTTCTCTTAGATGCTCATCTTTAACTCTAGGATTGTGCACTTCATCGCTAACAAATTAAATTGTGACAAGATGAATGACAGAACATCTTAAAATCTAATTGTCATACAAGCTATTTGAATTAGAAATAGCTTGTATGACAATTGTGGGTAGCAATTCGGGACGTAAAGTATCGATTTAGAAAATATTTTGACTACTGTGCTTGAGGGGATTCTAGCTCATCGCTATCTACAGGTAATTGCTCTTCCTCTATTTCCCTAAGAGTTGATGTTCTCTCTTCTACCCTGTCTTTAGAGGGGGCACTTTTATAAGCTTCATACATCGCTTCCCACTTTTGCTTCTGGTCTTCAAATTCTCTCTTCAACTCGTCGTAAGCCTTATAGAATTGATTTTTGTAATAGGTTTTCGCATCGCTATTTTTTGGTGCAGTCTCTTCAGTTTTAAATTTTTGCAAAAGATCTCTGAATAGGTCATGGTTGGCAATGCTCAACCCAGAAAGGATCGCAAATAGAAGCAGAAGTAGAGTGATCATGAAACCAATCAATCTTTTAGTGACCAGTACGAGTGTAATAAGGAAAATAATAAAAGCTGTTGTATAAGCTAAAGTGGTGTTTGAGGTGATAAAATCAATAAATTCATTCATTTTCTAATCCTTCTTTTGAAATTCAGCACACTTGCTCCTATTTTGGAGCAAGACTTTGATCAATTGTTATATTCTCCCAAGCTTTAGATTTATCTTTTTAGCATTTAGATAAAGCTTAGAGGATGTCTTGCAAGGCTAAAGGATACTCACAAGTTCTATTGAGGTCCCGGTATTCGGACAGAAACTTCATTTCAGCCTTGGGGTTGGCCTCTCATTTAAGTGCCACGAGCTTACGTTTGTTTTTCTCTCACAGGAGAAAGTTCATTAAGATCTATGGGATCAAGGGGCTCAACAAGCCCAAGTGCTTTTCGAGCGTCACCCATAATAAAAAAAGTTCCAGTAATTAGCAAAGGCTTATCACTCTGGTTGCGTTTTGCAACGGTGATGGCATGGGCAATTGAGCGGTAGCATGAAATCTTATTTTGTGAAAATCCCATAGAGAGACATCCCTCTCGTAGCACATTGACATCAAGGCCTCTTTCATTTTTTGCTTCTACTAAATAAATATGCTCAGGATTTTCACTGAGTAAGATTTCCAAACATTTTGCAATGTCTTTGGATTTTGATAATCCAATGATTACATGGAAGGGCGTATGAGGGTAATTTCTTTTTAATCTTTTAAAGCAGGCAATTAAACCGGCTGGATTATGGGCGACATCAAGAAGAATAGGGGGGCTTTCACTAAACAATTCAAAACGGCAGGGGGGAAGAGCTTTAAGCGCGTTTTGTGCCATCTGTAAAGGAAAATCTATAAGTTCCATCGCCGCTTTTGCAACAGCGCAATTTTCCTCTTCATAAGAAGAAAAGCTTCCTTGCACCTGGATGAGAGGCGCTTTTTTTTGTCTAGCAATTGGCTCGATCAAAGATTTAGGCACTGTTGGGCCGATGACAATAGGGATATTTTCTTTAATAATCCCTGCTTTCTCAAGAGTAATCTCCTCAATGGAATTTCCTAGTATCTCCGTGTGATCGAGCGCAATGGAGGTGATGATACTCACTTCTGGGACAATAACATTTGTCGCGTCCAGTCTTCCTCCAAGTCCTGTTTCAATGACCGCTACATCAGCTTTTTGCTCAGCAAAATAAAGAAATCCTAGCAAGGTCGTTAGTTCAAAAAATGTAGAGGAAACGCCAAGTTTTTTTTGCAAATCGAAAATTTTTTGTAAAAGGCGTGTTGCTTCTTCTTCACTAATTAAAGAGCCATTAATTTGAATTCTTTCCCTAAAACAGCTGATATGGGGAGAGGTAAAAAGACCAACACGAAAGCCAGCCAATTCATACGCTTTTGCCATTTTATGGGCGACAGAGCCTTTACCATTTGTGCCAGCGATATGGATAGATTTAAACATTTTTTCAGGATGATCCAGTTTTTCAAGAAGAAGCTGGATATTCTGTAGGCCAAGCTTAACCCCACCAAAATTTTTGGCATGAAAAAGTTGATGAATAGTTTTAGCGTAGGTCATCGATTCTTTTTATAATGTTGTTCAAGAATTGTGAAACTTTCTTTATCAATCCAAGAAGAGCCTAAAGGAATGTTCGGTTTAATTGCACCATGAAAATCAGATCCTCCTGTTATGATAAGGTCTTTTTTGCTTGCTAGGCGCAGCCAGCGATGATGGTCTGTTTCTGGAAAGCGGGCGTAATAGCATTCGATTCCATCAATTGGCATTTTCAAGACTTCATAAAGCAAAGAAGCATCTTTGATTAAATGGGGATGAGCAATGATGGCTAATCCCTTAGCTTGATGAATCACATCAAGGGTTTCTTCAACACTAACAGGCTCCCCTTGAGCAAAGCAGGGCTTGTCATCTGCTAAAAACTTTCTAAACGCTTCTTGAACACTTTCGATATATCCCTTATTAACCATTGCTTGAGCAATATGCGGTCGTCCGATAACATGAAGGCTTAAAAGATCGCTTTCCTCAATCCGCATTCCTTTTCTAGCAAGCTTTTCTAAAATGCTTCTGTTTCTTTCCGTACGACGGTTTTTGTGTTTAGCACATAACCCAGCCATGCATGGATGGTAAATATCAAATGAATAGCCAAGAATATGAACGCTTTTTCCTTTATGCATCGCTGAAAATTCGATTCCCGGAATCATCGCAATATTAGAAGCTTCCGCATATTCAAATACTTTTGGATAAGCACAAAAAGTGTCATGATCTGTAATCGATAACCCAGATAGTTTAATCGCTTTGGCTAGATTCACAATTTCTTCAGGAGATAAAGAACCATCAGAAAAGGTAGAATGACAATGTAGATCAGCGCGGAATTCGTTTAGAAGCGACATAACGCACCTCGCTTTTTAATTGGATGCCGGTTTGCTCGTGAATTTGGCGTTGTATGTGGCTGATAAGCTCTAAAAAATCTTTAGAGGTGGCATTGCCAGCATTAATCAAAAAGTTAGCGTGGAGATTTGAGACCTTCGCTCCTCCAAACTGAGCGCCTTTTAAACCGCATTGGTCTATAAGTTGACCTGCAAAATTTTGTGGGGGGTTTTGGAAAATGCAGCCAGCAGACTTATCTTTATAAGGCTGTGTATTTTGGCGATGGCGAACGATTTCAATTTGTTGTTTTCTAGCAGTTCCCGAGGGCTGTAAAGCAAAGGTTGCCCCTACAATTGCCCCTTTTAAGTTCTGAAAAGAGGAATAGCGGTAAGAAAACTGGAGCTCTTCTTTGCGAAGAATATGGAAATTTCCTCTCTCATCAATATAATCGACAGATTCTAAATAAGTAGAAGTTTCTCCGCCGTTCGCCCCAGCATTCATATAGACTGCGCCTCCAACGCTAGCCGGGATGCCAGAGGCAAATTCAAGGCCCCCGAATCCAAGTCTTGCAGTTTGTGTCCCTAAAAGTGAGAAGCTATAGCCAGCTCCGATGTGAAAAGAGCCTGGGGAGGAATGTTCAAAAAAATCGATTTTATTGTGTAGAATAGCACCATTGAATCCTTCATCATCAAAAAGGCAGTTTGAGCCCTTTCCTAGAATAAAATAATGGAGATTACCCGTATGGCATTGAGATAGAGCCTCTTTCATTTCGTCGATAGAGCGAATTTCAATATAAAAATCCGCAGTTCCACCAATGCCCAAAGTACAGAGTTCAGAAAGAAGTCTATTCTTTTGAAAGAGAGTCGGATTCATTTTTTTGCTTTAAGGCTTCCTCTTCACTTTTTTTCAAATCAAGAAAAGCTTGTTCCACAGTCTCCTGATCACTATCTTCTCCCAGACTTTTTTTGTAAAGATGATCAAGAACTGCGTTGACAAACGATGTCGATGCAGGCGTGCTAAACTTTTTTGTGAGGCGCAGCGCTTCCGCAATCGCAACTTTTGGAGGGATCGTTTCATCATAAAAAAGTTCAAAGAGGCCAAGTCTTAAGATATTACGCTCGATAATTTGAATCCTTTCAAACTCATAGGAAGTGGAAGTTTCAGCAATTTTTGCATCGATTTCTATTAATTTTTTTCTAACGGATCTAGCTTTTTCTGCTGCATCGAGCACGTTTTTACGGGTTACAGAGAGCTGTTCCATAATGAGAGAGCTGTTTTCAATGTCTTCAGATTGGGCAAAGTCTTGCCGGTAAAGAAATAGGAATACAATTTCGCGAAATTTTTGATGTGTAATAGCCATTTGAAAACTCCAAACGTTATATAATAGGGACAAGAGGGATGAATTGCAAAGAAAAAGAGAAGGAAGAAGAGGAGAGAAAGAAGCAATTCAACTTGTCTTTCAAAATAAAATTGCACATAACAGTCCTGAAAGCTAAGATCCGATCAAAATGCATTTCTAGGGTAAAGCCAAAGGATTAGAAGGGGAGGGGTAGATTTTTATGCTGTTTGATATCGATATGATTGAGAAATTTTATGAGCAACTAGCCGATAAATTAGAAAAGACGCGCAAATTTCTTAATCGCCCTTTGACATTGTCTGAAAAAATTCTCTACACACACTTGTTACATTTTCCAAATGAACCTGCTGTCAGGGGAAAAACTTATATGGATTTTTATCCCGACCGTGTTGCCATGCAGGATGCAACAGCTCAAATGGCCCTTTTGCAATTTGCGTGCTCAGGAAGGAATCGAACTGCTGTTCCATCAACTGTCCATTGTGATCACCTAATTTTAGCGGAGACAGGGGCCAAGGAAGATTTAGAAAGAGCGAAAGATGATAGCCGTGAGGTTTTTGATTTTTTGCAGAGTATTTCAAATAAATATGGCATTGGCTTTTGGAAGCCTGGAGCTGGAATCATCCATCAAGTTGTATTAGAAAATTATGCTTTTCCTGGTGGACTCATGATCGGAACAGATTCGCATACCCCAAACGCTGGCGGGTTGGGCATGCTTGCGATTGGCGTCGGGGGTGCCGATGCTGTTGACGTAATGGCAGGAATGAGTTGGGAATTGAAATGCCCTAAAATTATAGGTGTAAAGCTAACCGGAAAACTGAAAGGATGGGCTTCCCCAAAAGATGTGATTTTAAAGCTTGCCGGTATCCTAACCGTGAAGGGAGGGACAGGAGCTATCATCGAATATTTTGGAGAAGGAACAGAGTCAATTTCCTGTACGGGGAAAGGGACAATTTGCAACATGGGAGCCGAAATTGGAGCCACAACATCTATCTTCCCTTACGATTCTAGAATGCGTGATTACCTAGATGCAACTGGCAGAGAAAAGGTAGCGGCTCAAGCGGATAAAATGAAAGATTGTCTTAGTGGCGATAAGGAAGTCTATAAGAATCCTGAAAAATACTACGACCAAATGATCGAAATTAATCTTTCAGAGTTAGAACCCCATATCAATGGTCCTTATTCACCAGACAAAGCTTGGAAGCTATCTGAATTTGCTGAAGCTGTCCAGGCTAACCACTATCCAGAAAAAATTGCTGTGGCTTTGATCGGCTCTTGCACAAACTCGAGCTATGAGGATATTGAACGAGCCACAAGTATCGCCAAGCAAGCCATCAAAGCTGGCATTAAAACAAAATGTCCTTTAACAATTACACCAGGTTCAGAGCAGATTCGAGCAACCATTGAAAGAGATGGTTTATTAAAATCTCTTGAAGAAATCGGAGGACTGGTTCTAGCGAATGCTTGCGGACCATGTATTGGCCAATGGAAACGTCACGATGTTTCTTATGGAGAAAAAAATTCTATTCTCACTTCCTACAATCGCAATTTTTCGGGAAGAAATGATGCTAATCCTGGAACGCATTCTTTTGTTGCCAGCCCCGAAATTGTCATCGCCCTTGCTCTTGCTGGGAGCCTTACCTTTAATCCCGAAAAAGATGTTCTGAAAAATGACCACGGTGAAACGTTCAAGCTCTCAGCTCCAAGCGGGGATGAATTGCCAAAACAAGGATTTACTCCTGGTGAGATAGGCTTTATAGCTCCCGCTAATGATGGTTCGTTGATTGAAATTCTTGTTGATCCAAACAGTTCGCGTTTGCAGCTGCTAAAGCCTTTTCAACCCTGGGATGGTGAAGATTTAAAGGGGTTGAGAATTTTATGCAAAGCTCAAGGGAAATGCACGACAGATCATATTTCTCCTGCTGGTAAGTGGCTGCGCTTTCGAGGGCACTTAGATAACATTTCTGACAATATGCTAAGCGGTGCAGTTAATGCATTTAGAGAAGAAATTGGGAAAGGCAAAAACCAGTTAAACGGAATTGTAGAACCTTTTTCGAAAGTAGCTAGAGATTATAAGGAAAAGGGGATTGATTGGATGATCATTGGAGATGAAAATTACGGTGAGGGATCCTCGAGAGAGCATGCTGCAATGGAGCCGCGCTATCTTGGTTGTCGTGCAGTGATTGTGAAAAGCTTCGCTCGCATTCATGAAACTAACCTTAAAAAGCAAGGCCTTCTAGCCCTCACCTTTTCTAACCCTTCTGACTTTGATAAGATAAGAGAAAATGATATTTTAGAAATCGTTGGATTAAGGGATTTTAGACCAGGAATTCCTTTAACATTAAATATCATTCATGAAAATCGAACTTCGGAATCTATCCTTCTCAACCATAGCTACAGTGAGCCTCAAATTGGCTGGTTTAAAGCGGGTAGTGCTCTTAATTTAATTGGAAAGGAAGAGTTAAGACAAAACCGTTCTTCATGAGCGCTATGTAGCAATGTTTTTTGATAATAGTGAAGGGGTCTTAAGTTAGAGGGATTTCCCGGCCATCTCGTTCGGGAATATCACGATGCATCATATAAACTCTTCTCAAGAAGCCTTTATCATCAAATTTTAGCACAAATTCTAGCCAACCTTCACTGAAGTAATAGGAAAATAGAGTACTTTGATGAAAACGCTCTTTTCTGAGCGCGTTGCAGAATACCTGTTCTGCCTGATCGCGTATCATGAATTTAGTAAGTGTTGTCGGTTTTAACGTGGGAGCGATTAGCTGTTTGACAAATTCTTTAAAAGGCTGAGCATTAGATAAATTGACACCCAAGGCCTGTGCAATGTCTTCAGGTAGAGAGACAGGATAACGAAAACGGGTAAGAAGATGAGAAAAATATTCGGTTGCCGTCATAAACCTTAAAATTTAAATTTAATTATTCTAATTTTAACACAATCTTAATATTTAGAACAAATTGTTTTTCCTGATCACTTTATCGGGAAAGTTTCTGTTGTATTTCCTCGTTATTTTTGTTAGATTCATCAACTTGAAAATTCAAAAACAACTCTATATGGTGAAATCTTTAAATCTAGGTCCCCAATAAATGATCGCCATATTTTTAGATATTGAAACAACCGGTCTTGATTATCAAATTCATCAACCAATTGATATTGCTTTTAAAATTATAGATCTTTCGACAGGAGAAGAGAAATTTGCGTACCAAAGCGTAATAAAAGTTTCTGAAGAAGACTGGGAATTAAGAGATTTTGCTAGCATGGAGATTAATGGGTACTCGTGGGAGGAAGTAGAAGCCGGCAAAGATGCTGATGTTGTATCAAGTGAAATCATGAGCAATCTTCAGGAGCTGAAGATAGAAAGGGGTAAAGCTGTCTTTATCTGTCAGAATCCTGGTTTCGACAAGTGTTTTTTTTCTAAGCTAATCAATGTGTACCAGCAGGAAAGAATGCAATGGCCTTACCATTGGCTAGATTTTGCCTCTATGTATTGGGCGCATTTGACTAGAGAGTTAACGGAAAAAAAGCAGGGTTTCCCTGAAGCACTTTCTCTTTCCAAAAATGCGATTGCTGTAAGGCAGCAATTGCTCGAAGAGCAACTTCCTCACAAAGCTGCTAACGGCGTCGACCATTTGATTTTGTGTTACAAGGCGATCGTCGGTTTCCCTGTTGAAGAAAAATCGCTTATTTCTTGAGTCTCCAAGCCTCAAGCTTAGAAGTGGAGTGCATTTTTGCTCCTAAGTATCAAAAATACTTGTGGCCGTTTTGACAAGCAAAAAGTGGGCAGTTGGGCTAAAAGAATTTCTTCTTCAAATTAGTTCCCTTTTAGTACTTTTTTATTCCCGATTGCTTCAATGTTTACGTGTAAGGTATTCCTGCTGGGTGCTTTTTCAGCTCAATTTCTTCTGATGATTTAAGCTTAATCGATCTTTATCTCAGTAACGCTTTCTTTTAGATTTCTGTGGGGGGAGTATTTTTAAGTAAAGATTGTTATGCATGCGATCACGGCCAAAAGAAGTTTAACTTTAACTTCGGTTTAAATTTTTACTCATTAATACAAGGCTTGGGCAGCGGTGGCGGTTAATCCAACGCTGATAGCTAACACACCATTCGTGTGGATTCAAATTTTTTGCAAGCTCTAATACAGCTTCTTCTTCTCGCGCCCCTTCTTCATGCCCACTATAGCAGGTGAGACTGATCATGCCTCCTGGCATGATAAGAGGAAGAGCTTGCTCGATGCTCGCTAATGTTGAAGAGGTTTTTGTGACAATACTTTTATCACCACGAGGCAAATAGCCTAGGTTGTAAACAATTAATTTCACAGTTTCTGGTTTTAGCGTAGGAGGAAAAGTAGCATGTGAGCCTAGTAGATAGCTAACGTGTTGATAGGCCACAAGAAGTTTTTTTGCAGAGTCTATCGCTTGCTGCTGAATATCCATGCCAATTAGATGACCTTGAAGGCAAAGATCCGCTAAAAATAGGGCATCTTGTCCATTTCCAAGAGTTGCATCGACAATGATATCGTGCGGTTCGATGAGCTCCTTCCAAAAATGGTGAGCCACTTTAATGGGGGAATTTAGGAATGAAAGGCTAGCCATAGATAAACTTTAAGGTAAATAGTGCGCTGATAATCCAAACAATCCAAGAAAGATCATAGGCTTTACCAGAAAAGAGTTTAATAATTGGGTAAATCATAAAGCCGATAGCAATCCCTGTAGCAATGCTAAAGGAAAGGGGGATTGCAATTAGGATCAGAAAAGCAGGAACATACTCGGTGGGGTCTGCCCAATTAAGCTCTTTAACTTGCATCATCATCATGGAGCCAATCACGATCAGTGCAGGTGAAGTGGCAAAATGAGGAATTGAAGTAGCGAGAGGACTTAGAAAAAGGGAAAATGAAAAAAGAATGCCCACAACTACTGCGGTTAATCCTGACTTTCCTCCCGCAGCGATCCCTGATGCGGATTCTAAGTAGATGGCCAGCGGTGAAGTTCCAAAAGCGGCTCCTGCCATAGTGCCAAGAGAGTCGCTATAAAGAACTTTTTTGGTTCTTGGCAGTCGACCTTTCTCGTCTAAATAGCCACCTTGCCCTGCAAGACCAAGAAGAGTTCCGGCTGTATCAAAAATTGCGACAAAAATAAGTGAAAGAACGACTGGGATCATTTTTGGTTGAAACGCTTCCATAATGGCAAACTGCCCAAGAGTTGGAAACAAACTTGGTGGTAAGGAGAAAAACCCTTGCCAGACGATTAATCCTGAAGCAATGCCGATAAGCCAATTTAAAATGATGCCGAACAGGATGGCTCCTCTCACATTGAGAGAAAGTAGCGTTGCGATTGCGCTGATACCAATAAGATTTAAAAAAACTTCCGGCTGATTGATGTTTCCTAGTTTAAGCAATGTATTAGGGTCACTAACAACGAGACCTCCATTTTTCATCCCAATGAGAGCTAAAAAAATGCCAATTCCACCAATCGTCCCTATGCGTAGAGAAAGAGGGATAGCATTAAGGATGTAGGAGCGGATATTGGATAGTGTTAAAAGGAGAAAAATGCATCCAGCAATAAAGCAAGCTCCCAGCCCTGTTTGCCAGGGGATGTTTTCACTCATGACAATTCCAAAGGTAAAATAAGCATTCAAGCCCATACTCGGAGCTAGCGCAAAAGGGTAGTTAGCTAAAAGCCCCATGCAAAGGCAACCAAAGGTAGAGGCTAAAATGGTTGCTACCATGCAAGAATCGAAATCCATGCCTGTTTGGCTTAATATCTGGGGATTCAAAAAGATGACGTAAGCCATAGTCGAAAAAGTTGTTATTCCGGCAATGACCTCCCCTTTAATTGTTGTTGAAAGGGCTTTCAAATCAAAAAAGCGATAGAGAAAATTACTCATTTATGGGGTGGTGTTTTCAAAACTTATGGCAAGCTCAATATCTTCTCTATAGCCTAGGATGTCTCTAAATAAATCGCTAATATCTTTTTCTATCCGCTGAAGGAGGTTTTTTTGTTCCTCATAAGGCGTTGAAGGAAGATTTGCTGCGATTTTGATTTTGTTCTTATTTAATAGCAGGCGAACGGGTATTTCTTGGCTCGGAAAGATTTGCTTCCAGTAAATTTTTAAATATTCCCGTATAAGAGTTTCACTGATGGAGACTTCTCTGCTGCCTGAATGGATGATGACGTACTTTCGCTTACAACTTAATAAAATATAGCAGGCAAATGCGAGGCCGCTAACAAATAAGCACAGGCCAAACAAGAATAGAAAGAGGGCATTGTTTAAAACGAACATAGAAAATGTCGTTCTAATGTGCTCAAATAGAGAAGTTAAAATTGCCAAAAATCCTAAGGCTGTTAGAAAAAGAGCAATAATAAAGGTGATGAAGGAGTAAATAAAATTGAACATGTTTTCTTTCTTAAAATTCTTCTGAATATTCTTCTTCAACGGCATCAGGTCTTTTTACTGAGTCGAAATCTTGGGGGAGGCTCGAGATGAGTTTCTTCGCAGCATCCTTTTCGGAGATAATATTTTTGAAAACGACGTGCACACAAGAGACGTGTAGCCCCGTTAATTTTGTGATTTCCTCGGCTATTTTACTTTGGATTTCCTCTGCTTTGTCAGGAATAGAAAGTCCATAGCAAATATTCACTTCTACTTTAATGCTGATTGTATGATTGTGCATATCCTGCTCAGCAGAGATGCCTTTCACGTTTTCGGATGGGTTACGGCCGAGTAGGCTATCAATTAGGTTCCCTTCAAGAAGCGCAATTCCTTCTATGTGTGCGAGAACTTGTAATACAATTCCTTGAAAAACACGGTTTTCGATATCACGCACGAAGACTGTTTCAGGGATCTCGAATTCTTTCGTGTCAACATTTTTGTTGTCCACATTTGGTAGACGATCGGGCATAATTTTCACCTAATTTAAGTGGGTAAGAAGGGAGATTGACTTTCCTATAAATCTATATTACCATGTCATAAAAAAATAGGAAAGTATGGAAATTTTACTCACGGTCATTTTATGGGTTTTGATGGGCGGCATGACAAGTTATTTTGCTGCTCGACGCGGAAGGGACCCATTTGCTTGGTTTTGGGTGGGAATACTTCTCGGCCTAATTGGCTTGCTACTGTTATTCCTTCTCCCTGTTGTTGAAAATGTTGAAGAGACTCAAGAAGAAGAGTTTGAGATAGAGGCGATAGACGAATTGACTCCTTATGCCTTGGCAACCACCGACAGCTATCGCTTTAGAGATTGGTTTTTTCTCGATGACAGAAATCAACAGCTAGGGCCAGTATCGTTTCAAAATCTTAGGAAAAATTGGCTACACGGCAAAGTGTCCAGTGAGACGTTTGTATGGAGCGATGGAATGGAAACCTGGCAGAAAGTTCAAGACTTACCTGGTTTTCAAGATGTGCTGGGCTAAGAAAAAAAGCCTTAAAGAGAAGTTTTTAAGGCTTGTAATGAAGTCTACCAGCTAGCTTTTGTGACGCCTGGAATTTCTCCCTTAAGGGCTAATTCACGGAAAGTGAGTCTGGATAGTTTAAATTTACGTAGGAATCCTCTGGCTCTTCCTGTTAAAGAGCAGCGATTGCGCAAACGAATAATTGAAGAGTCGCGTGGCATTTTGTTCAATGCAATGCGTGCTTCTTGTCTTTCTTCTTCACTCAAATTTAGGTCAACGCTTCTTTTCTTAAGCTCTTGCCTTTTCTCCCATTTGAGTTTGACGGTTCTTTCTCGTCTTTTTTGTTTTTCTACTGATGACTTTTTTGCCATATTAATCCTTTACGCAGATTTTTTTCGCGGAGCTTTTTTACGGGCTAATCCTTTTTGGCGCTGTTTGCGGTTAGGGTCTTTTTTGTTAATAACATAAAGACGACCTTTGCGACGCACCAAGATATCTCCTTTTGAAGGATCAGCTTTTACAGATGCTTTTACTTTCATGTCGCTTCCTATATTGAATATGAGCAGAAGTGTAACAAACCATGCGATTTCTCTCAAGCAGTAATTTCATCTTGCTTTTTTTGCCTTTATAGAGGTATCCTAGTACCTAAAACAAATTCAAGGATTTACCGTGAAACGTACATTTCAACCAAGCAAGCGTCACCGCAAGAAAGTCTGCGGATTTCGTAAAAGAATGAAGACTGCTGATGGCAGAAAAATCATTAATCGCCGTCGTCGTCAAGGTCGCAAACAATTGACTAGAGTGTGAGCCAAACTTACCCCAAATCTGCTCGGCTCCGCTATCGTCGCCAGTTCGAGCAGCTTGCTAGGTATGGTCATCGTTTAAAAGGTCAATGGATCATTGTTGAAGTAAGATTAACAAATAGATCAAAAAGTTATTGCGTGCCGAGACTCGGTATTACAGTCACAAAAAAATTTGGTAAAGCACATGATCGTAACCGATTTAAGAGAATCGTAAGAGAAGCTTTTCGCTGTTGTATAAATCTCTTGCCAAAAGGCCTCGATCTAAATGTGCGGCCAAATTATCTTCATAAAACTCATCCATTGCCTTTAAAAAAACAAGACATCGAAAAAGAGCTTTTAGAACTTATTACAGTGTATTCGTCACGTGTCTCTCAATGATGAACAAAAAAAAGCCGTTTACACTGTTGAGGGTAGGGTTCTTGTCCTAGCTGGAGCAGGAAGTGGTAAGACAAAAGTGTTGACTACACGTATTGCTCATCTTATTTTAAAACATCAGGTCTCTCCTCAAAGTATTCTGGGTCTTACTTTCACAAATAAAGCAGCCCAAGAAATGCGGCAGCGTATTGAAAAAATCCTCTCAAAAAAGCAAGCTAAAGAAATATGCCTTTCTACTTTTCACAGCTTTTGCATGAATATTTTAAAAGAGAATATCCACCATTTAGGCTTCACTCAGAATTTCAGCCTTTATGATGAAAAAGATGTGATGCGCTTGGTAAAAATGATTGCGCGAGATCTTCTCGAACATGAAGGAGAGCTGCCTTCCTTAGCAGCAACGATGCAAATGATTACTCAAGCACGCAATAAAGGACAAGCCCCCCATCAGATGATAAAAACAGGCTCAAAATGGCATGATGAATTTGCGGAGACGGTTTTTTCTCGCCTGCAAGATAGCATGAGGGCATATAATGCTGTTGATTTTGACCATTTGCTCTCCTTGACAGTTAATCTATTTGAAAGACATCCCGACGTGCTCGATCGCTACCAAGAGCGTTATCGTTTTATTATGATTGACGAGTACCAAGATACAAATCCTGTGCAGTTCCGCCTAGCAGCTCTTTTATCTTCTAAGTATAACAACTTATGTGTCGTTGGAGATGATGATCAGGCTATTTATGGTTGGCGAGGCGCCGAGGTGAAAAATATTTTATCATTTGATCAGGCTTCTATTATTAAATTGGAGCAAAACTACCGTTCGACAGACACGATTTTACAGGCTGCTAACGCGGTGATTAGCCACAATAAGGAGCGTTATCCAAAAGCTCTTTGGAGCCAAAGAGGAAAAGGTCCCTTAATTGAAGTGTTCGTTGCTCCAGGGGAAAAAGAAGAGGCAGAGGCTGTTGCAGGACGAATTGCCAAATTACGCGGGCAAGGAATTCCTTTTAACGAAATGGCCATTTTGTACCGTTCTAATGCGTTGTCTCGATCAATGGAACTTGCCTTAATGAAACAAAGTTGGCAGCAAAACGACAAGTGGATGACTGGTGTTCCCTTCCAAGTGTATGGCGGGACTGAGTTTTATGAAAGGCGGGAAGTAAAAGATCTTCTTGCCTATTTAAAAGTCATCATTAATCCCTTAGACCACGAGTCGCTCCTGCGTATCATTAATCATCCAAGACGCGGCATTGGCGAAAAAGCATTAGATCATATGACCACTTTTAGTCGTAAAAAGAATGTTCCTCTCTGGGAAGTATTTAAAAGTGCTAAAGAGGGACAAGAGGATCTTTCTGAAAAAGCTAAAGAGAGTTTAAGAAATTTTATTGCGCTTTTAGAAGAGGCCGCATTGCGTTTTAAAAGTCGATCCCTTTCTGAAACTCTGGTGTGGTTAATAGAAAAAATTAACTTCAAAAAAGGGATTGAGGAAGACGTTAAAAGTGATAAAATGCGCCAATTTAAATGGGAGAATGTGGAGAGTTTTATCCAAGCTCTCAAAGATTACGAGCAGAATCCGCGAGCTTCTTTAAGAGAGTTTGTCTCCAATATGGCATTAGACATTCAGTTGGAGGAGTGGGCTGGTGAAAAAAATCGAGAGGATAAAGTGCATCTGATGACCTTCCACAGCGCTAAAGGCTTGGAGTTTGAGGTCTGTTTTTTGGTAGGTGTTGAGGATCATATTATTCCTCACGAGAAAAGCCTTAAAGAAAATGGTTTAGAGGAGGAGCGTCGCCTTATGTATGTCGCTTTGACTCGAGCAAAGACATATCTTATACTAAGCATGGTTAAAGAAAGAAAGCGTCTAGGGAAAGATGCGGTGAGTCGTCCCTCTCGATTTCTGTTCGAAATTCCAAAGGAACTAATGCAGCCTAAAGCCTGGCATGAGATTTAGTAGACCTCTTACATAACTTGCTTTGCTTGAAAAAATTGATCATTTTTGAGTGAATTTATCGTTAAATTTTGAGAGCATATGAGTACATATGGTTGAAAAATTTAACGATAAAGATGCCAAAAAGGGTAGTGTTAGCAAGTAGATGAAGTGATGCAAGCGGGCTAATGATGATAAGAGGGCTAAAGTTCGTGTTCGATATGGTTAATGAGTGCTAGGATATCGAACTGGAGCGGTGTTGGTGCTGAGTCGTGCGCATTTTTTGCAAATTGCAAAGCTTTTTCAATATTATTTTCATCGAGAAAAACTTGAGAGATCATCATATGAAGTCTCCAGAGATTCGCGGAGTCTTGATTGCCAAATTTTTCTATATAACTAAGTAAAGGAAGAATGGCACGTTCAACAGAGTAATTTTCTTGGCCCATCTCTCTTGCGTAAGTCTCGAAATCTATAACTGCGATTTCATAATGAGCCATTTTTGTGTTTTTAGGATCTTTAGCGAGGAGTGTTTGCTTGATAATAGAAGCTTCCGTTTGGTAGAGTTGCCCTTCTTTGGCGAGTTGTCGATAACGTTCTAAAAGAAAAAAAAGGTTATCGTTACACCTGATGCCAGAGTGCATAATCCGCAGTGCATCATCAAGGCGGCAAAGCTCCTGAGCTTTGCCGTAAAGAGTGATAAGCTCTTTGGATGAAAAGGGACGCTGGCCGAGTTTTGAAACGGTTTGTTTATAAGCTTTTGAAGCGTTAACCTTTTGTAAGAGATAATCTGCATAAGCCTTCCCACCACCTGGCCGGTATCCAGTTGTTTCAATGGGTTGTTGCTCTTCATCGAGAATAATGACTGTTGGATAGCCTTTCACTTTGAATTTTTGCTGTAGTTCCTTGTTTTGTTTTGCAACTTGAGGATCAAGTTTAGATTTCATAGGGAAATCCAACACAACAAAAACAAACTGATTGCGTGCTTTTTCAGCGAACTCAGAAGTATTCAAAACCTCATTTTCCAATTTATGGCACCAGCCACACCAATCTGACCCCGTAAAAAAAAGAAATAGAGGTTTTTCCTGCTTTCTCGCTTGCTCAACAGCTTGATCGTAATTGGTGAGCCAGTGGAGCTTTGATGAGGAATCAATTGCTTGAGCTTGCTGGTAAAAACCTAGTAAAAGACTTAAGGACATAAGCCATTTTAGCATCTGATTTTTCCTTAGTTTTATTTTTTTAGCATCTTGAATTGTAACTTGAACTTATCGATAAAATAATGTAACGTAGTTTGCCAATCAACGTTAGTGCGAACCAGGCGTTGTTAAGAAGTTTTCTTAAATTTAAAAACGTAAGCAGTTTATTGCTTTAAGTAGCTTCTTAGAGGACTTAGGCGCCTTGTGAACTTGGTTATCGACATCATCTTGCCTATGCTCTTTAATAAACGCAAAGGGAGGATTTTGTGATATCCTAATTTCTTTTAATCCTATGTAACTACCCATAATTATGCAATCTTTTCCACCAACTTTTATCTTGAGGCATCGTAGGGAAAATCTTAAGAAATGCAGCCTCTCTGGTTTGGAAAAAAGAGAAGATATGCGCTTTTTCTCCTATCCAATCTCTGTTCTGCCCCCATTAGATCAGCATATTCTTTTAGTCATGGAAGGAGCCGAGGAGTTATGTGTCGCTGATGCCGACTATGGACTTCTTATCCTCGACTCGACATGGCGTTACCTAAATAAGATGGTGCAATTTGTTGAAAAGGATAGCGTGGTCGTAAAGAGAACTCTGCCCAGCTTGTTTAAGACGGCATACCCTAGAAGACAAGAAGACTGCGTTGATCCTGAAAGGGGACTTTCTTCAATCGAAGCTCTCTATGTGGCTTATCATTTACTTGGTAGGGATACAACACAACTCTTAGACACCTATTATTGGAAAGATCAATTTCAGCAAATTAACTCTCATTTATTGTAAGAATCTCTTTACTTTTAGCTTATAATTACATAAAATTATTTCTTTTATATTTTATTTTGAAGTGTTAAAATGATTGATCAGGTATTCAGTATTCTTGCGAATTTCGAAGATCTATTATGGGCATACGTTGGGTTTCCCCTAATGGTGATTTTCGGTATCTACCTCACCTTTAAAAGCGGCTTTGCACAACTTCGTAAATTGCCTGATTCAGCTAAAACGTTCATTGGTTTTTTTACCTTAAGAGAAAAAAATTCCCGAGGCGTCCATCCTTTGAAAGTCTTTTTTGCCGGTGTTGGAGGATGTGTTGGCGTGGGGAACGTCGTCGGCATTTGCTCAGCCGTACAGATCGGCGGCCCGGGAGCCCTCTTCTGGATCTGGGTGACGGCCATTTTCGGCATGATTTTAAAATATGCTGAAGTTTACCTTGGTATTCGCTTTAGAGAACCGAACAAAGAGGGGGGCTATAATGGTGGGCCCATGTACTTCTTAAAAAGAGCCTTTAAGACGGGATTTTTTCCCGCGCTTACAGCATTTTTGCTCTGCATCTATGGTGTAGAAATTTTGCAGTTTAGTCTGGTTGTGCACTCCGTGAGTTATAATTGGAGTATTCATCCGCTAGTCGTGACTCTCATCTTACTCGTTCTCGTTTTGTTTGCCGGGACGGGGGGAGTTAAAAGAGTTGGTAACATTTCTACGGCTGTTGTGCCTGTTTTCGTTATTCTTTACATGGGAATGGGTGGATGGATCATTTTAAATAATCTCAACGCCGTTCCCGAAATGATAGCGATGGTTTTTGAGAGTGCTTTTTCAGGCCATGCCGCTTTTGGTGGATTCGTTGGAAGCACGATGTTAGTCACAATTTCTCAAGGAATTAGAAGAGGCTGTTATACGGGTGATGTCGGTGTGGGTTATGCTTCGATTATCAATAGTGAAACCTCTGTACAAATGCCTGAAAAACAAGCTTCTTTGGAATTTTTGGGCATCTTTTTAGATACGTTCTTTATTTGCACGACAAGTGTGATGTTAATTTTGATCACTGGGGTTTGGCAAGAGCCATTGGAAATGGATCTGCTCGTTCAGATGGCTTTGGGGCAGTACTTCCCTTATATGACCTTCTTTATGCCCTTCTTCTTGTTTCTCTTAGGGTATTCCACTATTAATGCCTATTTCTGTGCTGGTTTAAAATGCGCAGAATACCTTTCCCCGAGAAGAGGAAAAATTGTCTATAGCATTTATGCGGCTGTCGCTCTTTTTGCCTTTTCTTTTGTGGATGTGATGCAAGCTCAGTCTGTCATGGCGATTGCAGGGGGACTGCTTCTTGTGATTAACTTATGGGGTATTTTTAAACTGCGCGATGAAATCAGCTACGATGCAGTCACTACTACATACACTCAGCTAAGTGGCGTATCTGTAGATTAACCAAGGTTTGGTTGGCATGATTGAAATCATGCCCTCAAAAGAGTTACCCAACATCTTTTAAAAACTTTAATGCGCTCTTTGAAAAAGGCGCATCTTTCCCCAACCGCTGTGTTTTAAGTCAGCACAAAGACTTGGGACCACCTCAGAAGTGCCATAAAGCCCGGATTCTAACCATTTTTTTAAGACTTTCGGCTAGATAGGCTTGAAGAAAGGTGCCCGCAAAAAATCGCCTGCTCCTCTTGTGTCTTTTGCTATTACCTTAAATGCTGGAATTTGTAGGAGCTGTTTACCTTTAGTTCCGACAAAAACGCATGCGGTGCTTAAAGTGGCCAAGGACTTGGACGAAATTTTCAGCGCTCTCATCGAGAATTTGGCTTGCTGGCGTCCCGCATTTCTGTAATAGTTGATCGAATTCTTCCCTACTGCTTGTTTCCATACCTTTTTTTAAGGTACGGTGTCGATAAAAGCTCCACTCCTAGGAAATGTAAGATCAAGAAGGGGGGCTTCTATCTTTAGTCATTGAGGACTTTATGAACATAACTTCGATTGGCATAAATGTAATCGATGCCAGAGTAAATTGTATAGGAGGCCGCCATGGCTGCGATGATTGTGCTATAGATAGTGAGCTGATCTTTGGTTGTAAAGCCAGTGCTTTCCAAAATCATGAGGAAAATAATCAATATGGATGCAATGCCCTGAATGACAGCTTTTATTTTTCCGCTTATGCGGGCAGCCAAAATGAGTCCTTTAAAGGCGCAAATCGTTCTTAAAGTACTAATAAGAGAATCTCTATAAAGAAAAATAAACAGAATCCAAATTGGAATTGAGACAGGGGGAAGTGTAAAGGTGAGAAACATGGAAATACGGTAGATGCTGTCTGCCATAGGGTCTAAAATTTTTCCTAAATCTGTCACCTTATTGTATTTTCGGGCAATGTACCCATCAAAAACATCCGTAAATTCTGCTGTGATTAGTAGAGCTAGTAGTATCCAGGGCATTACCCATGGGGAGATGCCTAGGGTTGAGTAGGTGCTGTAAACAAATAAAAAAATCGGGCCAACAAAAACTCTAAATAACGTATAGTAGTGTGCAGGACTCATTGCTCTATCACTTTTTTATAAATGTCTAGGTAGGCATTGGAAGATTTGTTCCAACTAAAATCAATATTCATACAATTTATCATTAACTTGCGCCACTTTTCTGGATTTTCTGTCCAACATTTTATGGCTCGATCAAGTGCAGAGTCAATGCCCTGCGCATCAGGATAATCAAAGGTATACCCATTCGTCTCTTCGAATTTATGGCAGGAATAATCCACATCAAAAACAGTGTCTGCCAATCCCCCAGTTTTTCTTACAATCGGCACACTGCCATACTTCATGGCAATCAGTTGTGTAAGACCGCATGGCTCAAAAAGAGAGGGAACAATCAACATATCAGATCCGGCAAAAATCATGTGAGCAAGTTCTTCTTGATGGTGTAAAATGAGATGAATGTGAGGGTGATCAGTAAATTGTTGCTTCAGTTGATGGAACTCACTGCTGATGCTCGCAATAGGGCTGGAACCTAGCAAAACAAACTGCCCTCCCTTTTCGACAATATGAAGGAGAGTGTGTTTAATCATTTCGATTCCTTTTTGGGGAACCAAGCGAGTGATACAGCCAACAATGGGACGATGCGCTTCCGCTAACGTTAGACGTTCGCGCAGCAATTTTTTTATGTAGGCTTTTTTATCAATGGTATTTCTGTCTTTTTTGTCCAAAGGCGTTTCTCGTGATGAGTAATGTGTGGGTAGATAGCGATCGACTTCTGGATTCCAATAGCTGTAATCAATGCCATTTAAAATTCCTGAGAATTTATTGCTATGCTCCCTTAGAGTAGTGTCAAGTCCTCTTCCTCCCTCAGGCGTTTGAACTTCCCACGCATAGTTTTTGGAAACTGTTGTAATGTAGTCAGAATAAACAATGCCCCCTTTTAGCAAATTAAGGATGTCTGGCTGGTACGGATCTTGCATTTTTTCTGGATTAAGATAGCTGTCTCCTTTAAGACCAATCCTATTGAGGTCATGAGAAGCGCATTTCCCCTGATACTCGAGGTTGTGGATGGTAAAAACAGTTTTGGTGGGGTAGCCATTTTTGTCTTTAAACAGATCTTTGTAAAGGACAGAAATAATGGCTGTTTGCCAATCATGCAAATGCAGGATATCCGGGTGTATATTGCTTTGGTCTAGAAAGTCGAGTACTGCTCGAGAAAAATAGAGGTAGCGTTCAATGTCATCTTCACATCCATAGTAGCAGCCGCGCTCAAAAAAGTAACGGGGATGGTGGGGTTCAATGAAATAGACTTTTAAATTTTCAACCCAACCTAGCCAAACAGTATTACTATGCCAATCGTTATCATAAAAAGATAAAACATTTTGTTTGTAGATACTAAGATCGCGGATTTCATCGCTATCCATGCAGTCATATTTGGGAATAATGATGTCGACATCGTGCTTTTTTCGCGAAAGCTCGCGGTTTAAGCCTAACAAAACATCAGCAAGACCTCCGACTTTTGCTACTGGTGCTAGTTCCGATGCGATATGGATGAGATGCATAGGTTGAAGTTCCATGTAAGATGATGAAACTTTAACATACACAATTTAATTTACAATTTCACCATTAATCAAAGGAAAGTAGGTTGTCGTCCTGTTTCGTTGGCCGCTAAGTTGGATCGAGTTTTAATCTAGGTCACTTTTTTATACTTCTTTGAAACCAGCAAGGCTCTCTGCTGGCAATTAACACTAATTGAGCTAAGAAGGAGGTGTTTGTCTTTTTCTGAGAAGAGAAGTAGAGTCATCTGAACCGCTTAAGGTTGAGTCTTCTTCTTCGTCTTCTGAATCACTTTCAACACTTGTTTTTGGGTTTATTGGAAAACCCAAATTTTCATCTTCAATCTCATCTATCTTGTCAAGAATTGCCTTAATCTCCCTCAGTTCATTTTCTCGAAATTCTCTCTGTTCGTCGATTTCATCTAATTCATCATCTGAGACAGTGATTTTTTTCAATACATCTTCTCTCTTGACAAGTTCAATATGACTTTTCTCCATCTGTCGATAGACCGATTGAAAAGAAGTGAGAAGTTTTGCGATCTCATCATCGGAGTTACTTTTGCTTGCCTCTATTAAATTTTTTAAAACCCCTAGATATTCTGGTTGCTTACTCTTGCTGAACCATCCTTTGATGCCTTTTTGTGGGGTTGTTTGAGAAAGCAGAGCTTTAATGCCTTGAGAGACAGCAGATACTCCTTTGTTATTCATATTTAATACATTATCAATAGAGCTTGGATCTGTAAACATATTGCGTAGAATGTTGAAGTCATTATTGGCCCTTTCGTTAGCAGTTCGGTAATGATCCGCTATTTGCTCTCTATCGATATCTTGGTCATCAATTTCATCAATAAGCTGATCGGCGGTCACGCCTGGCGCGCTGAGCTGATCGTCGATAACACGGAATTTTTGGATTTTTGCGAGTTCGCGAATCTCTGGCAATGAATCATCATCGGCAGTGAGAACATACTTTTTGCTTCTCTCTAATTGAGAAATCGTCTTTGTGGAGGTAGCGTTCACTTTTTGTGCCAGGTGCACAAGATAGGCAGAGTCTTCAGATCCTTCATCTCGAGCATCTTTTTTACCTGCGCGAAATTGGAGCTGAATATGAGTGACATGCATAGTATATCCAGACGCTTGTTTCATTTTATTAGGAGAAAGCTGTTTGCTGCCATGAAAAAGACCCATGATGAGAAAATTATCTCTTTGTACTTTTGTAATTTGATCCATGGTGAGCTGGTACTTGGCAGGTTGTCCAGTTTTATGTAAGATCGCGCTATCTACCACAGTAGAATAGGCTCCAGCGGCAAGCCCTGCCATCATTTGTCGATCATCATAAAGATTGGCATCATTATTCGTGGGGATCACGACATTTGTGTAAATGTTTTTTTTCAATTCAATCGTTTGCTCAACTCCATCTTTATCAAGGACTTGGATTGTCCAAGAACGTTCGAAATAGAAGCAACTTGGAGCTTTAAGGCTTTGTGGGGGATCGCGATAGGCCATGGTTTTAATTGCATCACCATCCTTAACAGTTGTGAAAGAGCTTTCAATCTTTAAATCTTTACATTCCTCGATCTTTTTCCCAGTAGCCTCGATAATTTTGCTTTCTATGTAGCTGATAGGTTCTTGATCGTCTGGTATTTTAGTGCTTTTGTCGATTCTTTGAAGGCTTGGTGTTGTACCGGCCTTGAATCCTTGATTTGGGTTAAATGGATCCAAAGAGGAGCCGTTCAATGAACCGTTACTAGATGGATTAGTTGCCGACATAATTGCCCTTTAGTTTATAAAAAACATTAATAACTCCATTCTATCAATAAATAATACTATTGTCAATTTTTGTTAAATTAAAATTAATCCGACTTTTCTTTTAGGTGGGTCTTCTTTGCTTGAAAAATTCCGCTAAAATTCCTTGCAAAATAATGGCACTCTTTTCTAAGATAATTTCTCGTAAGTCAGTAGACGTTTTTGAGTGCGCTAAACAAAAATGTTCATTTAAAAATGAGCTAATGGGGTGTAGCCAAGCGGTAAGGCAGCGGTTTTTGGTACCGCCACGCGGAGGTTCGAATCCTTCCACCCCAATTGGTATGACCTCTAAGGTAACCAAAAAGTGAACAGTTCTGAACAGTCTGATTTTTTATTATTTGCAGGTTCTTCAAACCAAAAATTTGCAAATGAGGTAGCGGATTGTTTAGGTGTTTTGCTTGGTAAAGTCCATATTGATCGCTTTCCCGATGGAGAAATTTCTCTACAAGTCATGGAAAATGTCAGGGGAAGAGACACGTTTGTTTTGCAAACGATTGCTCTAGACCCGAATAATTTGTTACTAGAGCTGCTCATCATGGTTGATGCCCTTAAGCGTGCATCAGCAAAAAGCATTGTAGCAGTCATTCCTTACTTCGGTTACTGCAGACAAGATCGCAAAGACAAACCTCGAGTGCCTATTACAGCTAAACTGGTAGCTAATCTGCTAGAGAATGCTGGGGTAACAAGAGTGATCACTATGGATTTACACGCGGAGCAAATACAAGGTTTTTTTGATATCCCTGTTGATAATCTTTATGCTAGGCCGTTAATGGCTAAAGCAATAAAAGCTTTAAACCTAAATAACCTAGTTGTTGTGGCGCCGGATATAGGCAGTGTCAAAATTGCTAAAACTTACGTTGCACAACTTAACGTTGATTTTGCTGTTGTCGACAAAGATAGAGTAACTGCCTCAAAGGTTGAAACAGTGACTCTGATTGGGGATGTTAAAGGAAAAGATGTACTTCTCGCTGACGATATGTGCACTACAGGTGAAACATTATTGTCAGCAGCGAAAGCATGCCGAGAGAAGGGAGCTCTAAGAATCTTTGCAGTTTTAACTCATGGCTTATTTGTCAATAAAGCCTTAGAGAAAATTGAGCAAAGTCCGATAGAAGCTATATTTGTAGCGAATACAATTCCCTCTGAAAATCGTTTTGCATTTACTAAAAAAATAAAAACGATTTCCGTCTCAAACCTGTTTAGTCAGGCAATTCGGTATAACCTTTCGAATGAGTCCATCTCTTCATTATTTGAGATCAATTATTGCCATTAAGAAATCTTTAGTGAAGATTTTAAGGGCATGAGACGAGTTTTTGCAGCGATGGAAAGCTCCTGTTGGCTGCCGGCTCGGTAAACATTAATTAAGGAGAAAAAATGGAACTACAAGTTTCTAAACGTGATTCAACGAGAAAATGCGAAGCAAAACGCTTGCGCAGGGAAGGGCAAATTCCGGCTGTTATTTACAACCGTAATCAACCTGGTGAAACAGTGAGTATTGACAACACTGTCTTTTCAGCATTCTTGCGCAAAATCACTCCAGGTCATCTGCCGACGACGGTTTTTACATTGATTGGGGCCGAGAAAACGCGCAAAGCAATTTTAAAAGATATCCAGTACCACCCAACGACTTACAGTGTTATTCATCTTGATTTTGAAGAACTTGTAGATAACATCCCCGTTAACGTTAAGGTTCCTGTTGAATTTACTGGCGTAGCGGATAGCTCCGGCCTTAAGCTTGGTGGTGTATTACGTCATGTAAAAAGACACATCAAAGTAAACTGTTTACCAAAAGACATTCCAAGCCATTTTCAATTAGATGTTAGAGAGATGAGCATTCTGGAAAACAAAAAAGTCAAAGACTTGACAATTCCTGAAAATGTCCGCTCTTTAGTTGATGAAAACCAAGTGATTGTTGTTATTGCAAAAAGGTAACCATCGTAGTTAATGGACAAGCAGCCATGGATCATTGTTGGATTAGGTAACCCTGGCGGGAGATATGAAAAAACCCGCCATAATATTGGTTTTATGGCTGTTGACTTTTTTGCGGAGAAAAAAGGAATTTCTTTTAAGAAAGATAATTTCTGTCAGGCGTCTCTTGCAAAAAGCCAACTTGATGGTGAAGAAGTAATTCTTATTAAGCCTCTTACGTACATGAATTTGAGTGGGGAGGCGATAAAAAAGTATAACGCTTTTTATAAGCTCAATTTGAGCCGATTAATTGTAATTGTTGATGATGCTGATCTTCCCTTTGGAGAACTTAGGTTGAAAGCTTCTGGTAGTTCAGGAGGCCATAACGGACTGAAAAGTTTGGAATATAACCTAGGAACAAGAGATTTTAATCGGCTAAAAGTTGGAATCGGAAGATCAAACGAAATTGCTCTAGTAGATTACGTGTTACAATCTTTTTCGGAAGAAGAGCAAAAAGCCCTTCCCAATATTTTGTCACGTATTACTGAGGCTCTTACTGTTATAATGACTGAGCCTTTAGCGAGAGCAATGAATAAAATTAATGTTAAGGAGAAAAAGGATGAAAGAAGAGAAGAAAAACCTTTATGAAGGGATGTATATTCTCAGTGCTACATTAAGTGATGAGGCGCGTAACAGAGCTTTGGATCGTATTCAAGCTGGAATCACAAAACACGAAGGAGAGATTGTGAAAATTCACACTCAAGGTCGTAAACGCTTAGCTTATGAAATTGATGGACATAGAGAAGGTTATTATTTTCTCATTTACTTTAACGTAAAGCCCAGTGCGATTAATGAACTTTGGCAAGAGTACCATTTAAACGAAGATCTCGTTCGTTTTCTTACTTTACGTGCAGAAAAAGTAATGGAAAAAATTGAATTTAAATCTCTTGTTGAAACCCAGTAAGGAGGAACAAAGATGGAAAGAAAAAGAAGACCTTCTTATGAGTCAAATGACTTTAGAGGAAAGAAGAAAAAACGCTGTCCTTTTACAGCATCTGGTGTAAAAGATATCGACTACAAAGATATTGATACTTTGAGCAAATTTATTACTGAAAGAGGAAAAATTCTTCCTCGTCGGATTACTGGGGTCTCTGCTTATCACCAAAAACGTTTAGCAGCAGCCATTAAACGCGCAAGACATATGGCATTGTTGCCGTTTGTTGCTGAAGTTTAAGAACAAAGGAGATAAGACATGGCAAAATTACTTTTAATTCAAGACGTTGAAGATCTTGGACGCTGCGGCGATTTAGTTAACGTAAAGCCCGGCTATGCTCGGAACTTCTTGATTCCACAGCAATTGGCTATCTTAGCTGACAAAAGAACTTTAAAAATACAAGCAAGGTTGCAAGAAGAGCGTCAGCAAAAAGCAGCCGTTGATAAATCGGAATCTGAAGCATTGGCTCAAAAACTTGAAGGTGCAACCATTGAAATTCAAGTAAAAGTGGACCACGAAGGCCATATGTACGGTTCTGTCAACCAAGCAGACATCATCCGTTTATTACAAGAGCAGCATAGCGTTGAGCTAGAGAAGAAAAATATTCTGTTAAAGCATCCAATTAAAGAAGTTGGTGTTTCTGAAATTGAACTAAAACTTAAAGAAGGCGTTAGAGCAAGCGTGACTTTAAAGACAGTTCCTGAAAATACACATGGATATTCTAAAGCTTAAGGGCTGACGAATGTTAATTTTTCGTTCTCCTGCCAAGGTTAATCTTTTTCTGAGCGTTTTATCTAAACGCTCAGATGGGTACCATGAATTAGCCTCTCTTTTTCAGGCGATCGATTTATTTGATGCTCTTCATTTTGAATTTGATTTGGAGGATCGCTTTTCATGCAGCGATTCCTCTCTTCCTACTGATGGCTCTAATCTCGTTATCAGAGCACTGCATCTTTTTAGAAAAAAAACAAATTTAAATTTTCCTGTTAAAATCCACCTTGAGAAAAAAATTCCTTCTGAAGCTGGTCTAGGAGGAGGAAGTAGCAATGCTGCAACAACTTTGTTTGCTTTAAATGAGATGGCGCATCGCCCTGCTACAATCCTTCAGCTGCAAAGTTGGTCAGCAGAAATTGGATCAGATATATCATTCTTTTTTTCTGAAGGAACTGCTTATTGCACTGGAAGAGGAGAAATTGTACATAATCTTGAGCCAATTCACCTTCCGCAGATGACAATTGTCAAGCCTCAAATAGGTTTGGCTACACCGAAGGTTTTCAGATATTTAAATCTTAAAAATCTTCCTCAAAGAAACTTAGGCATCTCTTTAGAGGGATTTTATAGTGCTAATCCTCATTTCTTTAACGATCTTGAGGCAGCTGCATTATTAGCTGAGCCGAAGCTGTCCCTTTTTAAAAGCGCATTAATAGAATCGGGCTTTTCTGATGTGCACCTGACGGGGAGTGGAACGGCCTTTTTCTGCTTTGGAAAGGGGAAGCCTCCTCCAGACACCTTTTCTGTATCCGCTCGTTCAATCAGGCGTGTGTCTAATCATTGGTATTAGATTAGGTATCTTTCCTCTTGCATGCCTTTTATTTAAAACAAATCTTCTTCCAAGGGGTATCTAAACTTTAAGTAATGGGCTGAACGTAATATTCTCTTTAAACAATTTTATATAATTGTTCATTTAATAATTCATTTATTTTTTTTGAAAGGAAATCATGCAAGTTAATGATATAGTTACATACACCTCTCAAGCAAAAGAACCCATAACCTTTGTGACACCTCCTTCTCCTTACCAAAATGGAAGATTAGTCAGCCTATTTCATGAAAATGTAAATCACCAAGAGCAAAAACAATGGCCTCTTCCTTCGGAGCAACTAGAAGGCTTTCGTGACTTAAGGATAATTACAGCTAAAGAAAGAGGAGCTTCTATTGAGAATGAAGATTATCCTAACTTTAGAGAAGGCATAAGGGGTGGCAGAACAAAATCTGCTATGAACGATAAAGTAGACGACACGGCGCGTATTTGTTTTGAATGCAAAACCACTAAAACCCCGGTATGGAGAAATGGAATTAATGAGGAAAGCCAAAAAGTGCGTTACTGTAATGCATGTGGTCTCAGAAAGAAAAAAAAGAGGGATACACTTTCTTTAGAGTCCAAGGCAGATGACATAGCGAATCTCCTTGAATATTTCTATAAAATGTCAGATGATAAATTTATAAATTTTGTTCAAATATAAAAAGCTTTGAGCATTCGAGGACACGCTATGGAAGAGACTCAATCCTCTGAAGATTCCAATCAGTTCAGCCACTTTGTGGTAAAGCTTTTCTTGGTAACTGGGCTGGCCTTGGTTTTGTTTTTAGTGTGGCGTGCGAGTGAAATTTTTCTTTTAGTTTTTGCAGGGATTTTGCTGGCTATTTTTTTGCAAACGTTTAGCAAAATGATCAGTCGAATATTTCATGTTTCCTATCCAGTAGCTTTGACTTTGCTAATTCTATCGCTAATTACGACGAGCATTTCTCTTTTGCGCCTATTTGCGCCTACTTTGTCTTCTCAGGCTGCTCTACTAACAGAAGAAATGCCGCGGGCTTTTAACTTCCTGCAGGATGCAGTGGATCGCCACATTCCTTCTAGTAAAGAGACTGTGCAGGCTGTCTTTGCTAATTTCAATTTAGTAGAACAGGTCACCTCCATTTTTTCTATGACAATGGGGGCCATCACTGGGTTAATTTTATTTCTATTCGTCGGCATCTACTTAGCCTATGACTACCCGCTATATATTAACGGTTTTCTAAAGCTCATCCCCATGGGCAAACGTGCCAAAACAGAAAAAGTATTGTCAGCGTGTGGAGAAACGCTACGCTGGTGGTTAGTGGGCCAATTGATTGCAATGCTGCTTTTAGGTGTAGCTATTTTTGTTGGTCTCTACTTTTTAGAAATGCCACTTGCCTTCATTTTGGCCTTACTTGCAGGCTTATTGACTTTTTTACCGACATTAGGTCCCATTCTGTCGGCAGTTCCAGCTATTTTGGTTGCTTTGATTCAAGGCCCTCTACAAGCAGCCTATGTGGTTGCACTCTATATTGGAATTCAAATTGTTGAATGCTACTTTGTTACGCCATTTATTCAAAAGCAGACAACCGCTCTTCCACCTGCATTGGTCATTGTTGTGCAAATTTTGCTAGGCATTCTAGCTGGTGTCTTAGGCCTTGCATTAGCAGCTCCTCTTACAGCTGTGTCAATTGTCTTGGTCAATCAACTCTATGTGAAGGAAATTATTGAAAAACAATAATCACTAAATAATTCCAAAGTTAAGACTTTCTTTTGATTGCTTCCATAGGCCTCTTGCGATAAAATGTTAAAATTGACCTAATAAATAGGGGCTTAAGGGTTCAAGTCTATCTAGGAATTTAATTCGACTTAGGAAGCGTTAAGATGAAACTATATGATGACCGATTAATTGTGATTACTGGGGGCGCGGGGTTTATTGGTTCAAATGTTGTGCGTCACTTAAACGATAAGGGGATGAGCAACATCGTAATTGTCGATGAGCTTGGTCAAACAGATAAGTGGAAAAACCTAACAGGGAAGAAATTCATTGATGTTATTCCCAAAAACGATTGTTTTGACTGGCTGCAAGACCGAGAAAGTGAAATTGAAGCATTTATCCATTTGGGAGCTTGTACCAGTACTGTTGAAACGAATGCAAGTTACCTCTTGGAAAACAATTACCGATTCAGTGTACGCCTTGTCCAGTATGCGCTTGAGCACCAACATCGCTTTGTCTATGCTTCCTCTGCAGCGACATATGGTGATGGGAACCAAGGATTTAAAGATGATGAAGAACAGCTTAATTCTTTAAGACCTTTGAATATGTATGGAATGTCTAAACATCTTTTTGATCTATGGCTGATGAATCAGGGACTTCTCGATCAGGTCGTTGGATTGAAGTACTTCAATGTCTTTGGCCCAAACGAATTGCATAAAGGACGCATGGCCTCTGTAATCCCTCACATGCTGCCCATGGCACTCAAGGAAGGGGTTATCAAGTTATTTAAATCTTCAGAAGCCGGACAATTTCAAGATGGCGAGCAATGCCGTGACTTTGTGTATGTCAAAGATGTTGCCGCGATGACCTGCGCTTTTCTCGCAAATGACGCAACGGGCATTTACAATATTGGAACAGGGCAGCCAGAGACGTGGAATACAGTTGCAAAAGCGATTTTTAAAGCTCTTGGTAAAGAAGGTAGAATAGAGTACATTGACATGCCACAAGATTTACATGGGAAGTATCAAAATTATACCTGTGCTGATATGCAAAAGACAAAAAAAGTTTTAAAAGATCAAGCGAAATGCATTCCTATTGATATGGCTATCAAGGATTACATTCAGAACTATTTATTGCCTGAAAAAATTGCTTAAGGAAGAATTGATGAGTAAGTTGCTTGAGCCTTTCAGCCGTTTAAGGCCTAAAAAGATCTTGGTCATTGGTGATCTTCTTTTAGATTCTTATACTATTGGTAAAGCAAGAAGAATCTCACCTGAAGCCCCCGTTCCAGTGCTCCATGTTCAAAAAGAAGAAAGTCGCCCAGGAGGAGCTGGCAATGCTATTCTCAATATGGTTTCACTAGGCGCAAAAATCGTTGTGATTGGAAGAGTGGGCAACGATGTAGCTGGCCGGCTCATTTTAAATGAGCTATCTAAGGAGGGTGTAGATGTTGAGCATGTATTGATAGAGGAAGGGTACAAAACGCCTCTTAAAAATCGCATTATCGCTGACAATCAGCAAATCGTCCGTATTGATCACGAGATGGATAGCCCTCTCTCATTAAGAGATGAACTTAAAATCCTCGAGAACATTCCTTTACTTATGAAAGATGTTAGAGCTGTAGCCATCTCTGATTATGGGAAAGGTTTCTTAACGTCAAAAATTCTTAAACACATTATTGAAGAAGCTAAAAAAAGGCAAATCATTGTCATTGCTGATCCTAAAGGGACAGATTTTACAAAGTACAAGGGAGTCTTTTTACTAAAGCCCAATTTATCCGAAGCGTATGCGGCTGCACATTTACCATTACACGCCCCTCTAGACGAAGTCGCAAAACGTGTGCTTGAACAATCTGGAGCTGAGTACCTTATGGTGACGCGTTCTGAAGCAGGAATTTCTCTATTTTGCGAGGATGGTAGCAGACAAGATTTCCCTGTAAAAGAAAAAGAAGTCAAGGATGTGACGGGTGCTGGAGATACTGTATTAGCAATGATTGCATGCGCGCTGGCTTGCGATTTACCAGTGGTTGAAGCTATTCCACTTTCAAATGTAGCTGCGGGAATTGCCATTGAGCATATTGGGTGTGCTCGAGTCAGTCTTTCAGACCTAGCAAAGAGATTGCTTAATCATGATACAGAAAATAAAGTTTTTGAAACTCAACATCTCAATTTTCTTCAGTTCGCTCTTAAGGATAAAGAATGCATTTCTCTTTCACTGGCAAGTGATATTCTTTCAAAAGAGTTAATTATGGCCATGCATGAATTGAAGAAAAACCAACGGCAACAACTGATTGTTTCTATTGAAAGTCAGGAGCCACATGAAGAATTTATTAGAGCCTTAGCCTCTTTATATCAGGTAGACTTCATTATTCTGAATCCAACAAAAAAGACTTTAAGCCATTCTCTAGAGTTTCAAGCTTCTTTTGCTTTTAAGGACCACCTTATAGAAGTACCTAACTCACTCCCAGTTCTGCTTTAAGGTCATTAAGCTCTTTTCTTGACATAAGTTCTAGGGAACGGTTGAAGGCTTGTGCATCAAAGTCTTTACCGCGCCCGTTATTAATTGTGGCATCTTGTACTTGAAAGAAGTCGCTTTCTCTATTTGGCCGTAACCCTAAACCATCCCGATACTTCGCAAAAAGTTGGATATTCCTTTGGATTAAATCAGCTTTATCTAAGTTGATCAAATCGTTTATCTTACTAGAGCTTTCCTCAATAAAAGTGAGGTCTGTCAAAAGGTAAGGAAATGATGGAATTGGTTTCTTACCTCCTTGGAAAGCTTCTGCTGTAGCTTCTCTTAAAATCTTAGAAGAACTTTGGGTGCTAAATACTTTGTCAGCATTTTGCATGATTGCTTGTTGCTCTTTATTAAGCACTACAGCTAGAAATCTGCTCACGGGGGCTGCATTTAAAGCAGAGAGAATAGTCATTCCTCCGTAATAATTTTTATCTTCAATACATTTATCTAGCAGCTCGGTATAAAATTGCATTAATTGTGTTGCTTCTTTGAAGTCTGAAGAATTTAAAATCTGAGCTTCGATATCATAAGTTGTTTTATTAAGTGAGTTAGCCGCTCTAATAAGATTAGGGGCATTAGCACCTTCTTTTCCCCAAGCCGCATTAATAAATTCTTTCTGGCTAATTTCTGCAATTACCGTTTCGAATTGAGCTCTAAACTCAGCTGTTAAAGCATTTAGGAGATTTTCTCTTTCTTCTCCCTGTAGGTTTCCAGATCGAACATTGCTTACAATGTCTGCTTTTTTTAGAGGGTTATCTTTAATTGTGACTGTAACGGGTTCTTGCGAGATAATCTCCTTATTTACATTAAGAAGATGTCCTAGAATGCTCGCATTATTTTTAGCTTCGGAGGTCTCTTGTTGTAAACCCCAATCCCTCACACGAGTTAATTCTTCTCTTAGAGTAGGAGAATTAGCTTGAGTTGCATTAAGTGGCAGATCTAGTTTATTGGCGGGCAAGAAAGCTAGGTATTGCGCTTGGAGGAGAGCTCCTAAAAGATTGTCTTGTTGCGAAAGAAAACGAAAATCATTGATTACCTGTTCTGTGATTTCTGGTACCAAATTTTCATGACTTAAAAGAAGCTCCAAAGCTCTACCTTGTTGGACAACTGCGGAATCGCTATGTTGTAGAGCAAGATCTTTTATCCGGTTTAGCTCTGTAGATAAAGTATTGCCAGCATGATTCAAGGCATTTAAGTCTTTCTGAGGAGCAGTGGATAACTTCATCGCTGCATCTGCAAGGGAGCTAAATGCTTGGGTTGCCTGTTCGGGAGGCATTTCGGAGATTTGTTGTAAGGCTGCTTGTAATGGCTCTACAAATTCCTGTCCCTTAACCACCCACCCTGCCGTAGATAATAAAATCTCTCTTCCTTCTGTATCTGGATCTCTTCCCAAAAGATGAGCGACAAAAACTTCTGAATCCACTTGTCTAAGTGAAGATTCTGCAGCTCTAATGCCTTTATCGATTGCTTCAGCGTTAGCATTTTCAGATAAGGCAAGATGCTCTTTAGCCTCTGTTAAAGTGCTTAACGCCTCTTTGAGTTCTTGACGATTTGTTGAATTGATAATTTTCCCTAATGCCTCCGATATCTCCTTACCGCTAGGAGCTCCACCTTCAAGCCAATTTTTCATAAATTTGGTAAGTTGTTTAAATTCTGTTTTAATGTCACTGTTATTTTTTTCTAGCGCTTTACCCCATGGTGTCGCTCGTAGCTCTTTCAATACGGAGTTATACTGGACCATTAAATTTGCATCACCACTGTTGGTGGCCATACCCCCAAGTTTTCTTAATTCTGCTAACAACTTTCTTGTGCTTGAGCTCCTACCCCCAGTAAAACCAAATTTTCTTTTCACAATGCGTAATTGACCATTTTCACCCATGGCAAGTTTAAGTTTTTTATTTGTAGAAAGATGCCTAATAGCGGTTCTAAAATTGGACAATCGCTCACTTAACTGTTCTTTTTCGCGGGATCTGCCAATCGGAGCAGTGGGATTGTCTACTCTAGGCTGATTTTGAGAATTCTCTGCTTTGGGTTGGGCATTCTGCCAAATAGCGTTAATTTTTGCATCAGTCTTCTCAGAAGGAGACTGCTCTTGTTGTTCGCTAATAACGGCTTGAGCAATTTGTTCTGGTTCTGCTATTTCGTTTTTCCACGCAGAAGCATCGGGTGGTGGGGGAGGGGGTTTGAATCCTTCGAAAAACCTTTTTTTAGGTTCTTGAGGTTTACTTAGGTCTGCTTCAGGGAGCTTTTCTTTAATGACACCGACCGTTTTTTCGCTGGAGGCTGGCAGTGTTTGCCGTTGACTCACTGAATGACCATTCGATGTTTTTCCGGCTTCAGCACTCTTATTTTCGTAAAGAGAGATCAAATTTTTAACATTAACGGAACCTATACGTGGAGACGACATAGTAACTCCAATTAAAAAGGCTGTTATAAATTAATAATAACATTTTTTTAATATAATAAATAAAAAATTATTTACACATATCTTAATTTAAAAATTAATTTTTTAATTAAACTGTGGAAAGGCAATATAAGAAAAAGTTTTTATGAAAATGTGAACATCAGAAAAAAATTATTCTTAATGTGCTTAAAGAAGCCCTAGCTCTGCGCCTTTATCTAGGAATTGGATCGATCTATCCCCGGTTTTTAGCAAAGAGGAAGAATTTCTCATTGGGAGTAAAATAGAGGAAACAGTTTTCTATTGAAGAGTGGGGTAGCTTGGAAACCACGAAGATTGTTTATTAAACTTCCTTAAATCCTCTGCTTATACAATGCGCATAGTGCAAGTGTCTCCGGTGTTCCCATCTTCACAGAGAGGAACTAGCCTTGTTTGTTATTACTGGCTATGGTGCATACTCCATGGAGATCTTACTCTGAGGACAGGGCGGCATCACCTAGAAGCATGTTATCTATTGCCGCTTAGCGCCTGAAATAATTACTAGATGAAGGCAGAATTACTAAGGGGCAAGCAGGAAAGCTTAAGCATACAGGATCTGCAAGCAGTGATCTTGAAAATCTGCAAAGAAGAAAAGGGATAAAAAAATAGATCCATGATTATAAATGGTGGATTGGCCAACAATTCAGGGGAGAAGCAAATTCCCGTCCCTCAGGGCCTGCCGGAAATCTTTGGAATAGGTAAGTGGCAGCATCGGAAGCATTTTTTGAAATCACAACATAGGGGTGCCCATTGTTTTGGGTGAGAAAACATTCCCCCGTGGGGTCAAAAAATTCAAAGAAACCTCGTCTTTTTCTAAAAGCAATAGCAATTTTATTGCCTGTGATAATCCCCCCATGAATCGGAGCAATTGTTTCTATCAGTTTAAAAAACCGTTCATAGGCTTCCTGGTCGGCCTCGAGATTGATGTATTCATTATCCAGTTGATCGACACGTAACCCAAAATAGTCAATCTCATTTTTTTCAATTAAGAAAGGAATTTTGCGGTAAAGATTAAATCTGCCATTAAAAGAAAGAGAGGTTTTATGAACATTGTCATCTGCATGCCCATGAAAGGAAGTGTCAATCGTCTGGTTCACCAATTCAGAGCTTGCTTGCTGTTCTAGCGAAAGAAAACGACAACAATAAAAAATACATTCTGCTTGATTTTTCGGTTTATCTTTATCTTTAGTCGCAAAGACAATGTGATCTTTCAGGGGTTTCAAGGGCGTTTTCCTCATTAACTTAGCTATTTGGGAATAGTACTTTATAAAAATTTATCTTTCAACACTTCAGCTAAACGGCTAAGTACTTTTCCCTATTAGATCTTTAATCTGGTAATGACAGAAAAATCTAGTGACGAGATGTATCAATAATTTAAAACAACCCCCTGTAATGCCTATCGCAGCTTCTCTTAGAATTGTGGGAAGCCCTATCGATTGATAAGTTGGACTGCACTGATCAAGGAGTGGCGATTTTTAGAGATGATGGCAGCTCGTTGCTTCACTTCATAAATGGAGGCATCCATGCTATAGATTGTCTAACTTATCGCATCAACGGACAATTCGTAAGAGGTATGTTTCAATAGGTCTGGATTAAAAGCATTTTATTCACTGTTGAAAGGAGTAAATTTTCCCAAGATTTAAAAGTGTTGTTAACTCATCAAGTGCTTTGCAGTTTTTTTCGTAGATTTTTGCATTCGCCAAATCTTTAATAGAAATAGATTCAGGATAGTGTTTGTGAATCCATTCGGATACTTGCTCAAACAGCGTATCTGAAAATAAAATATTAGGATTAATTACTTGAAATTCTTGTTCATTTAAAACAACTCTTAGACGTAAACAGGCGGGTCCCCCACCATTTTTCATACTTTGGTTGAGATCGACAAAGTGGACTTGCCCAATCGGATTGTCATTCGTTTCCGTTAAGTCACTAAGAAATTTGCTAACGCTGGGGATAGATTGGCACTCTACAGGAGCTATCAAAGCCATTGATTCATCAGGCAGTGAAACAATTTGAGAGTTAAAAAGGTAGCTTTTTACGGCATCCTGAAGGCTAATCTGATCGTTTTTAATTTCAATGATTTGCAGATCAGCTTCGCAAATCGTTTCTACTTTTTTTCGTAAAAGTTCTAAAATTTCCTTTTGTCGAGCAAAACAGAATTCGTGGAGGAGAAGGAAATTTAAATTTCCCACGCAAATCACATCATTGTGAAAGGCTCCTGCATTAATGGCCTCAGGATGTTGCTTGGCAAATAAAATATTGTCATGAAAAATTTGATGCAGCCTTACAATGGCTTCAGAGGCTTCTAGCGTCTGTCTTCCTGGATAACCGATGGAAGCATTTCCCACTTCTTGGTTCAGGCTTAAAGCTTGACTATAGCAGAAAAGATGAACGCCTGGGCCATTGTAGCTTTTTGCAAAACGCGAGTGGTTCGCTGCTCCTTCATCAGAGAATACTTTTGAGCAAGGCACAGGCTCATGAACTTTAAAATAGACAGGATTTGTAAAAATGGCATTTAGAATGCGGTATGTTACAGGAGTTTCGATAGAGCGGTGAAGGTGAGAAACAAGATTTGCTGGTGTCAAATGGGTGTGATTATCCGTACTATCGATGGCTGGTGTGACAGTGGCAGCATTTGCTGTCCACATACTTGCCGATGAACTGCTCTGTTCTAAAATCCATGGGGCTTTTTCTTTGACTTGATTAAAGATAGATGAAACAGTTCCTGTAAAGCCAAGAGACTTTAATAGGGGAAGATAGGGGCGCTCATGAGGGGGTAATAGCGCTTGTTTAATGCCTAAGCGATGTAAAAAACGCATTTTTTCTAAACCTTGAAGCGCTGCCAGCTTAGGGTTGGAAATATCTCCTCGACTTTCCATGGAAGCTTTATTGCCATAGGCAAGTCCCCCATAAAAGTGAGTGGGGCCGACAAGGCTATCAAAGTTGACTTCATAGGCTAAATAATTCACGTGTGGTTATCCTCTTTTTTAGGAGGTAAAGCAGGAGCTTCCATTGATGCGACAGGATAGGAGCAATAATCTGCTGCAAAATAAGCACTTGGGCGATAGTTTCCGCTTGATTTTACTCCTCCGAAAGGAGCTTTACTGCTCGCACCAGTAAGAGGAGTATTCCAATTAATCAACCCTGCCTTAATACGTTTCCAAAAAAGCTGATACTCTTCGATGTGATCACTCATTAAGCCTGCGATGAGTCCGAAGCGGGTTTGATTGGCTTCGTGAATGGCTTCTTCAAAATTCTCCACGCGAATAAGCTGAAGAAAGGGACCAAAAATTTCCTCATCTGCTCGATTACGGCATTCAGTGACATCTAAGAAAGCAGGGCTTACAATAGGATGTTTTTCATTGGGTTGCTTCATCCTTACAAGAACCTCTGCTCCTTCTTTTTCTAGTTGGCTCTGTGCCGATAGAAGCCGTTCCACAGCTTTTTGATTAATTACAGGACCCATAAAAGGCTCTGGGGTATCTGTATAGAGTCCAACAGTGATCTCGTTGATGCGTTTTTGTAGGGTTTTGAGAAACTGTTGCGAACAGTTATTTTTGATCACGATTAGCCTTCTTGCACAGGTGCAGCGCTGCCCGCTGGAGAGATAGGCGGATTGTAGTGTGTGTCTAACGGTGGCATCTATATTTGCCGTTTCACTAATGACAAGTGCATTATTTCCGCCCATTTCAAGAGCGAGAATTTTCCCAGGCTTTTTTAATAAAGCTTCTTGTAAGGAAAAACCAGCACTAGCACTTCCTGTAAACAAAACGCCATCAATATCATCACTTGCTGCGAGGGCTTGTCCAACGGCGGCTCCACCTTGTACCACTTGAATCACACTTTCTGGAAAACCTGCAGCGTGATAAAGCTCTACAAGTTTGGCGCCCGTGAAGGGGGTTAACTCGCTGGGTTTAAAAATGACTGCGTTTCCTGCTAGTAGCGCAGGCACAATATGACCATTTGGCAGGTGGCCGGGAAAATTGAAAGGGCCAAAAACCGCTAAAAGACCTTGAGGTTTAAAGCGAGTGACGGATTGAATGTGTCCAAGAGGATAGGAGAGAATTTTACAGCGATCACGATAAGCTTCGATCGAAATTTCTACTTTAGCAACCATTGCAGTAACTTCTCCTCGTGCATCGGAAAGAAGTTTGCCATTCTCCTGAGAAATCCAGTGAGCGAATTGGTCCTGTTTCTCTTTTAATAATTTGGCAAAAACTTGCAAGTAATCGATTCTTTTCTCTAAACCAAAATTTGCCCATTCGATAGAGGCTTTTTTCCCTTTTAAGATAAGGGCCTGTAATGTGTCAGGTTCTGTGACTGTACATTCATAGAGCAGATGACCAGTTGCTGTATCAAATGACCGAAGACTATCTTGTTGACTAATCATAAAAGCCTTTAGAGATTTAGGGGAGAAAACCGTATGTGTTCTCCAATTTTTACATTTAATAGATTTGCAGTTTTTTTATCGAGAACAGCCTTTTTGTTCACCATATTTATTTGAGCAAGGCAGCATCGGAAATTGATCGTGGTGTTGCTAACAATAAATGTAGGGCTATTTTCAATGTGGTTGTGAATACTTGATAAAACGGCTAATTTGGAATCGCGAATTAAAGGAATTTCATCCCTTAAGGCTTCAATTTTAGGCCCACCGTCAATTGAATCAATTTCTCCATTAAATGCAAATCCTTGGTTTTGGAGCATATGTAATGCAGGTTGTGTGTTTTGATGCACTTGGCCGATCGCTTCTTTTGCAGCCGGCGAAAGCAAAGAGACAATGATGGGGTAGTGTGCTAGCACCTCTGGAAAGACGTCCTGCCCTGCATCTTTTCTTGCGATGAGTGTTTTAAAAGAAATGTCGAGAAAGTGGCGCCCAATGTTGTTCCAAAAGGGGTTATCTTCTTCCTCATCAATATAGCTTCTCATGAGGGCGTAAAGTGTAGTATCAAAGCGTTCAGGAAAATTTGCTATAAATAAAAAACGACACAATGAAAGAAGTTTGCCCAGGCCTGCATTCCTAAATTCAGAATCTAAATAGAGGCTACAAAGTTCTGTAGCTCCCGAAGTGTATGTAACGGGTTCTAAAATAGTGATTTGGGCTGGTGCTTCGTGAAACTGCTTTATCAAGGGAAGGGTTTTAAGTTGATAATAATGAAGAGAGGAGTTCTCTCCAGTTTTGGCATAAATACCCGTTATTCCACCGATCTTCTTGCTGATCGTATTCTCGAGCACAAATAGGTAGACTTCATAACCTGGAGAGTTGACTTTTTTGTTAAAGGAATAGATTGCTTTATGGAGTAATTTCTCTAGTCGTTCTTCATTTTTGGGAAGGCTTGTTAATCCGATGTTTGCCTTGAAAGCGAGATTAACAAACTCTATTAGATCGTTTTTGCTGATGGGGCGAATTACGAACATGGCATTGATGCAATTAAAACTTTTTTAACGATGGCCATCACTTCATCAATTTCCTCATCGGTAATCACTCCTACAGGAACTAGCATGCGTACTCGTGTAGGAAAACTGCCTGCGACGAAAGTAATGACACCCTCTTCGAAAAGTTTTTGAACAAAGACGACAATTTTTTCCGGGTCACCATCAAAAGGAGTAAAGGCGATCATTCCTCCTAAACCATAGGGGCCTTTGGCGAGTTGAGGATAATCATCATTTAGCTTTTTTAAATGGGTGTGAAAACGATTTTGAATTTCCATCACACGGCCTTGCTCGCCATAAAAGTGTCCCTCAAGCAGCTTCTGTACAATCCATTTTCCAGCCCTTATGCATACTGTACTACTTGTAAATGTTTGGCTTAACAATGCTGGTTTAGGCTGGTATTCTTCTGTGAAAAAAGTAGCGCAGCAAAGAGATAGCTTGCCAATAGCGGAAATATCGACAAATTCTTCTAGATCAAAGTGCTGATAGGCAAATAATTCTGAGGTGCGGCCAAAGGTTTGGATTTCATCGGCAAAGATAGCAATATGTTGCTCTTTTAAAATTTCCATTAAAGCTTTAAAAAAGGCTGTCGTTCCAGGGTAAAAGCCTCCCTCACCTTGAATCAACTCAAAAATCATCAAGGCGTGGGATTTAGGATAGCGAATGATTGCCTTCTTTAACGCTTCGATGGCATTTTTTGTGCTCTCCTCAGGCCTTGCAGCATCAAAATAGGGGATATAATCTACTGGAATATTGATGGGCAGATGGTGACGAAAAGCCGGTTTATCTGTTACTTGCGAAAAGGTAAGCGATCTTCCTGCGAAGCAATGATCAAATGCTAATATACGATTGGCAGGGAAATTTTTTTGAAAGGCGATTTTAAGGGCATTTTCATTAGCCATTACACCAGAAGAAGTGAGGAAGCAATGAGGTAGCCCCGATGCATTAATTAAAAGTTCTGAGAGTTCTAGGGTGTCGGCATTTTGTTGTAAATTGCCTTGCATGATAATGTCGCTTAACGCTGCGGAAATGGCGATTGAAGCTAGCTCAGGATGGCTATGGCCGAAATAATGAACACCAATGCCTGAGATCATATCATACTTAACGCTGCCATCTAGCAATTCAACAAGAGATCCTTTGCCTATCCCACTTCCTAAATAGGGGTAATAGAGATTAGCGCCGCGACTAAGAGAAAAAGCTCGAATGAGCTCATCATAACGCAGTTTCCTTCCAGCGCTTGGTTTTCGAATCCCCTGAATTTTATTTTGATGCTCAACAAGTAGATCAACGAGCTTAGCAATGTGGGGCGAAAGCCTGGAGTCTGAAAGAAACTCTTCGCTGACTAATGACATATTCAAACCTTTTTTTCAGCATAGTTCAAAAGAAATAAAGCTAAAAGCTTGGCGCGTTGACGAATACTATCCACAAGAATGTATTCGCCCTCTGTATGAATATCTCCTCCAACGGCTCCCAGGGTGTCCAAATTAGCAAGCCCTGCACTAGCTAATGTATTGCCATCACAAACCCCACCGGTTGGGCGCATGATAAGTTCTTGGTTCAATAGGGCTGCACACTCCTTGAATTGTTGATAGAGGATCTCGGTTTTTTTATCCACATTTTTAGGAAAACGAGTGGCTTCGCGATGAATTTCAATCTTCATCCCCGATAATTGATTTTCTAGCGCTGCAAATGCCTGTAATTTTTGATCAATCTTATAAAGATCTTCACTCTCATTAAACCGGGCATTGATCTTGCAGGAGGCAAGATTGGGGACAATGTTTAAAGGTCCGCCTCCTTGAAGCTGCCCAATATTCATAATTAAACCAGGCATGAGTGCTTGAAAGGTTTCAGTATTAACGATAAATCGTGCCAAGGCAGCAATTGCACTTTTCCCAAGATGAAAATCTCTTCCCACATGAGCCGATCTACCTTTAACTAATACTGTGTAATTGGCAGAACCTTTTCTTTGGCCGACGATAGCCCCATCGGGAAAGGCGGGCTCAAACAGCAACCCGAACTCATACAAAGGTGCTTTTTTAGCGATTATTTCCTTAGAGCCAACCGAACCAATCTCCTCATCTGGGTTGATAAAAACCTCCCATCCAATTTCATCTGCTAAAGGACTTTTTTCAAAAGCTCGAAGGGCCAAAAGAAGAATGGCAAGGCCCCCTTTCATGTCTGCAATTCCTGGTCCAACGCATTTTTCCTGATCAATACGATAAGGAGTTTGAAAATTACTTTGGGGAGAAAACACTGTGTCCATATGGCCGCAAAAAAAGATTTTTCTTTTGGACTGTGGTCTTCTGACAAAAGAAATAGCTTTACCAAGGGGGGTGATTGTCAAAGCGCCTTGTGCATTAATTTTGCGCCATTCAGGCAACACAATTTCTTCTGTTTGATCACAAATTTTTGCAAATGAATCTTTTAGTTTTTCTGCCATTAAATTTAATCCCGCCAGATTTTCTGACCATGAATTAATGGCGACCCATGAATCTAAAAGTTGCAGAGTATTTTCAAATTCTTTATCTATCCAATCTAGATGTGCTGAAAATTTTTTCATCGTAATGGTGAAATATGATTGTTTTAACCAATTTCTCATATTGCTGATTAGGAATTGGTTTGACAAACCTTTTTTTTATTAATTTTTTTTGATTATTTTTTGGTAAAAAAATCTCGCTTTAGCTTAATGTGACCAAAATGAAGTTTTTTAAGGAATGATATGAATAGAAACCGCAATCCCCATAAAGAGTTTGAAAAAACATTTTCTAAAAATCATGCTGGCTATGTGTTGATTACCTGTGAAAATCCGAGCGACGATGGCAATATGCATGTAGAAATGACCTATGGTGGAAGCCCGGCTTTGGTCAACATCCTCATTCATGGTGCACAAGTCCACCTAGAAGAACAACCTAACGAAGATATCGAAGAAGAAACGATTCCAAATATTAGCCTTGTAAAACCTTAAATTCGCTGACTGAAAGCGTTCCTAAATTCAAGCTATTTATTTTGATTTTGACAAAATGAATCATTTATATTTTTTTCCACCCTACTCTATTTATTGAGCCATTTTATTAAAAATAAGTAGATTTCCTAAGTCTCTAGTCGGCCTTTTTAGCTCTTTTGAGAGAACATTCTTTGTAAAAAATAATTGCGGTATCCTTAAAACAGAGGCCATTGGGCTTTCCAGTCTCTAAAAAGCTAGGGTACGGAAATTAAAGCCTGCATAACTGTAATAAGTTACAAAAACCAACGAAAGCCCATTTCAGATCCTATTTGGGGAATGCTCAGCAGCCTCTGTAGAGCTTAACTTATATTAAAGGCGTTTCAGAACCTATTATTAGCCATTTTTTTTACTTAAGTGGGGTTAGAATGTGAGTTTATTTTTGTTTTTGGTATAAGTGTTGGGTAAAGATTGCCCTTTCTAATGGTGATGATAGCATAATACCCTCATAATAGGTTAAGAAAGTGAATATTGTTCAAACGGAATCCTTAGATAATGTACCAAGCAGAGTTGTTTTTGGACCTATCTGCGTTCTTTTTAGTGTCACACTACTTTATTTTAAAGAATCACCCTTTTTTGTAGCTCTTACTTCAGCTGCCCTGTTAGGTATTTTGCTATGTTGGAAGTGGGAGCGCAATGGGATGATGGTTGCCATGAGTACTTTAATGGGAGTCCTTTTTTATGAATGGCAATGGGGTTCTGATTCGCTAACTTTATGGGAATTGGGGCTTGCTAGTAGCCTTGGAATCGCTTTTTTTATCACATCGCTTGCCAAGCAAGAAATCAGTGAGCTTATAGAAGACCAAGCTTCTGAACAGATTGAAACCTTGCAAGCAGAATATGCTTCTATTCAAGAAGTTCTTAAAAAATATGAAAAAGTTTTAAAAGAAAAGAATCAAAAAATTGATGCTTTGGAGCAAAGCCAGCCAATCTCCTCTCAAAATGTTCTTCAGCCTGGTAGTTTTCCTCAAGATGGCCTTAATGAAGAGGTAATTCAGCAGAAAAATGCTCTTATTGAGGAGCTTCAGAAAAAAGTCGCTTTCGCTGGAGATGCAGATCAACTGAAAACCCAATTTGAGCAGGCTCAGGAACTTCTTCAAAACCAGCAGAAAACAATTCAAGAGCAACTTTTAGAAATTGATTTTTTGAAGAAAGGGAACTCCTTAACTGAACAAATAAGCCAGCAGCAATGGGATGGCATCTCTTTTGAAGAAATTCTTAAACGCTATGAAGCTGCCGTTCAAGAAAGAAATCTGATTATTGATGAATTGCATGAGCGTTTAGACAAAATTGATGTGTCAGCTAGCGTCGTTCCTTCAGACCCGCTTTCAGGAACACTCAAAGACGCATTACAAGAAAAAGAGCATTTGATCCACGAACTAATGCAGAGTCAGGCTAATTTGGCAACGATGGAAATGAAGGTTAGAGAATTTGAAGCAATTCTGCAAGAAAGGGTCAAATCTAACGAGCTCGCGGATCATTTACAACATGAGCTCAATGCTGCCGAAGAAAGGTTTAGGGGCTACGAAGAGGCATTGCAGGAAAAGAGCCTTGCCATCGCGCAGTTGGAAGAGAGGGCCAAAGCTGCTGAGCTTGTAGACCATTTACAAGACGAGCTCACTGCTGTCGAAGAAAAGTTTAGAAGCTACGAAGAAGTGTTGCGGGAAAAGAGCCTTGCCATCGCTCAGTTAGAAGAGAGGGCCAAAGCTGCTGAACTTGTGGACCATTTACAACATGAACTCAATGCTGCTGAAGAAAAGTTTATAAGCTACGAAGAGGCATTGCAGAAAAAGAGCCTTGCCATCGCTCAGTTAGAAGAGAGGGCCAAAGCTGCTGAACTTGTGGACCATTTACAACATGAACTCAATGCTGCTGAAGAAAAGTTTATAAGCTACGAAGAGGCATTGCAGGAAAAGAGCCTTGCCATCGCGCAGTTAGAAGAGAGGACCAAAGCTGCTGAACTTGTGGACCATTTACAACACGAGCTCATTGCTGCTAAAGAAAATTTGGAACAGTATCAAGAAAATTTAGAAAGACAAAATGCGTTAATCGAAACTCTTAATGAAAAAGCTCAAGAAACGCAGCGCCTTGAAGAGGAGATTTCCTTTGCTATCGAAAGTCTAAAAAACTATGAAGAAGCTTTACAAGAAAAAAATATTACGATTGAAAGTTTAGAAAAGAAAGCGCAAAAAGCTCAACAAGTGGCCGTTTTAGAAGAAAAGCTTGCGGAAATGCAATTAGTTTTTGAAAGGGAAGAAGCGCGCCGTGCTGTATTAGAGAAAGAACTGCACATTCTTTTAGAGAAGACTAGCGATTCGAGAAAGTTAGAAGAAACATTGCAAGCTAAAGAACGGCAAGTGCAGCAACTCGAAGAAAGTTACAAAAGTTTGAGGGATCAGGTTAAGGAGCATGAGGTCTTTAACTTCTCAAAGTTGCTTGAGAAAGATCGCTTAGTAGAGATTCATATTAATCGCGTTAAAGATCTAGAGAGACAAATTGACGATTATAAAAGTCAGCTAGATGCCTTGAAGACGCTTCAGCTAGAAAAAGCAGAAGTGAATCATGATTATGAATCTAAAGTAGAAAGCCTCAACTCTCAACTAGAAAAGCTGCTGGAGAAGTTAAAAAAAATTGAATCAGAAAAAGCATCACTCGAACAAGAACTTGCTCAAACGGAGAAGGAACCAAAAAATAGTGTAGCAAGAGAACTTGCGCGCGTGCAAGGAATGTATAAGCAGTTAAGAGAGCAGTTTGATGAAAAATCACGTGTGTTAGATAAAACACGCCGAGAACTCTTCTTGACAACAGAGGAAAAAAATAAACTCGAACTTGAATACCTAGAAGAAACAAAATATGGTCACGTGGAGAATTTTGCTCAACTTGAGAGATACGTTTTAGATTTAACTCAATTGGTAGAGAACCAAGAACAGGAAATTGAAGTACTTCAGGAGTTGCTAGCTAAAAATATTAACGTATGAAATATTTTTTTATTCTTAAAAGAATCTTTTATTAATAATTCTGTTTTGAATCTGCAGGATCAAGCTTTACTCTTATAGTACAAACCTATATAATTTGCTTTTTATTAAAGATTAAAGCTTATGGTAAATAACTTTCGCGCGAGAATTATTGGCTTAGGTTCCTACCTTCCTGACCAGGTTCTTTCTAATACAAATTTGGAAAAAATTGTTGAAACTACAGACGAATGGATAACAACTCGAACCGGTATAAAGGAAAGAAGGATTGCGCTTAGCGAGTGTACTTCTGATTTGGGGGCTAAGGCAGCTCAAGCTGCATTAATAGATGCAAATGTACAGTTAGAAGATGTGGATTTAATTCTTGTGGCAACTATGTCACCCGATTATATCGCTCCTTCTACGGCTACAGTAATACAAGGGAAATTGGGGGCATTTCGTGCTGCTGCGTTTGATATCCAAGCCTCCTGCTCCGGCTATCTTTATGGGCTTTCTACTGCAAAAGCTTTTGTTGAGTCAGGTCTTTATCGGACAATTCTTTTTATAGCTGCAGAAAAGATGTCAGCATTTATCGATTACGAGGATCGCAATACTTGTGTCCTTTTTGGTGACGGAGCTGCAGCTGCAGTTGTTTCGGCCGAAGGTTCAGGTTTTGAAATCAGCTCGGTGTGCTTAGGCGCCGATGGAAGATATGTTGAAACGGGCTTGATACCAGCAGGAGGAGCCAAGTTCCCAGTGACTCAAGAAACGATAAAAGACCGTATGCACTATTTCAGAATGCAAGGAAAAGAGGTATTTAAACATGCTGTACGACATATGGAGCAAGTTGCGAAGGAATGTTTATTGAAAGCTCATGTAACAGAAAAGCAGATAGGCTGGATAATCCCTCATCAGGCAAATGCTAGAATTATGGATGCTTTAGGTAAATGTTTTCCCAAAGAAGCCAAGATCTATCGTACCATTCACAAGTATGGAAATACCTCCGCATCCAGCATAGGCATTGCTTTAGATGAGCTCGTTAGAGAACATTCTCTTTCAAAACAGGAAAAGATATTAATTGTAGCATTTGGCGTGGGATTTACATGGGGTGCTACAGTGTTGTCGAAAATTGATGGATGAAAAAATGGTTAAGTTTCAACGTGTTGCATTTATTTTTCCAGGGCAAGGATCCCAATATCCGGGAATGGCCAAAGACTTTTTTGAGAACTATAGTGAGGTTAGACATCTTTTTGAAGAAGCGGACGATATTCTGAAGCGCAAAATTTCTAATATTATCTTAAACGGACCAGAAGACCTTCTTACTCAGACTCGAAACAGCCAGGTGGGCATTTTCTTAACAAGTTTTGCCTTATTAAAGGTGTTGAAACACTCTTTTAACCATTTGAAGCCATTTGCATGTGCCGGTTTAAGCCTCGGGGAATACACTGCTCTAACTGCAGCAGGGGTTCTTCCGTTCCAAAGTGCCCTAACCTTAGTTGAGAAACGAGGGCAGTTGATGAATGATGCTTGCGAACAAACTAAGGGAACGATGGCCGTAATAATGGGGCTGGATGGCTTCCAAGTAGAGCAAATGGTACAAGATGCTAACCTTCCAAATGACCTCTGGGCTGCTAACTTTAATTGCCCTGGACAAGTTGTGATTTCGGGAACAATGAAAGGCATTGCTGAGGGAGAGAAAAGAGCTAAGGAACTTGGTGCGAAAAGAGTTTTACCTTTGCAAGTCTATGGTGCTTTTCATAGCGGTCTAATGCAATCAGCGGAAGAAAAGCTGCGTGAGGAGCTTTTGAAAGTTCAAATTGAAAAAAGCTCTATCAAAGTCTCTATGAATGTAACAGGGGATTTTGTGGAGCACCAAGAAGAAATACGCCGGGCACTCTCCATGCAAGTGACACATCCAGTGAGATGGGAGCAGAACATCCGCTCATTAACGAAAGAAAATAGCGATTTGTTTATTGAGATTGGTCCAGGTAAAACACTTTCTGGTCTAAATAAACGCAATGGAGTTTTAGCTCCAACTTTAAACCTTGAAAAGATGACGGACTTAGATTTATTAGCTAAGGAGCTGAATGGATGAATCAAATGCTTAGGGGCAAAGTTGCCATTGTAACTGGTGGAACAAGTGGGATTGGATTTGCGATTGCTTCAACATTTGTTGAGCAAGGTGCTCGAGTCATAGTTTTAGGGACAAACTCTAGCAAAGGCCATCAATCTGCAGAGGAGATTAATTGTAAAAGTAATGTTTCTATGTGCACCTTTTATCAAGCTGACGTGAGTCGAACAGATGAGGTGGATCACTGTTTAAAAGATGTTTTAGCTAACTTCTCTAAGGTCGACATTTTGGTTAACAATGCAGGAATTACGAGAGATCAGCTATTAATGAAAATGAATGAGCAGGACTGGGATGATGTGATGGCGGTGAATATTAAATCTTGCTACAACACATGCCATTTTTTAGCGAGGCCAATGTTAAAAGCAAGGTCTGGAAAAATTATCAATATCTCTTCCGTTGTTGGTCTAACGGGGAATGCGGGGCAGGTAAATTATGCTGCTTCAAAAGGAGCAATGGTTGCCTTTTCAAAGGCATTGGCACTTGAATTTGCTCCGCGCAATATACTTGTAAATTGTATTGCTCCTGGATTTATAGAAACAAACATGACAAGTAGCTTGACAGAGGCCCAGAGAGAATCTATACTCTCGAAGATTCCTCTTGGACGAATGGGGCTTGCACAAGAAGTTGCTAATGCAGCGCTTTTTTTAGCGACTGACTTATCAAGTTATATGACTGGACAAGTAATTACCGTCGATGGCGGAATGGTCATGTAAGTAAAATAAAAGCCATTAACTATTATAATTGAAAAGGAAAAGGTATCATGTCTTTAGATCAAGAAGTCATTGACATTGTCGTTGAACACTTAGGAGTAGACAAAGATGACGTTACTCCTTCAAAATCCTTTGTGGAAGATCTTGGTGCAGACTCATTGGATTTAACCGAGCTTATTATGACCTTTGAAGAGCGATTTGCCTGTGAAATTTTAGCAGAAGACGCTGAGGAATTAAAAACTGTTGGTGATGTAATCGCTTATATTCAAAAACAGTCAAAAGCTTAATCATTTTTTGCTAGGAAAGGACAAGAATCCTGTTCAAGTCCTTTCTTATGCAAATTCTTCTGCCTGAGCTGTCATTAAACCCTTAGTATACAAACAATCTTTGTAGATGGAGGTAGACTTTCTTACTTGGGGAAAAGAGACATTTCCTGTATCTCTCCACCAGATTGATTAACGGCAATCCCTATTGCTCTCCTTTCTAAAATGAAGAAAATGAATGAGCAATAAGCAAACTGTAACAAGAATTTGCTTCTGTGATGAAAGCGTAAAACTTTTGGCTCCAATAATATCCACTAATAAAGAATAGCAAGATTATTGCCTTGATTTCTGCGATGCCATATCTTGCAAGTTACCAAGCTATGCATTTTCTTTCCGCTGTTGTATAAAATCCATTTCAAAAAATGCCAACTTGATTCATTTCTGCTTATGTCATTCCCTATTTTTATAGGGGAGATCATTTCCGCGGTTAGCTTTCACAATGTCTCTATGTTTCTATGCCCGACACAAATGAGGGAAAGCTTTAAGGAAAAAATAGTCATATGTGGCATTCTTCCCAATTCACCTAAATAAGTCATAGTAGCATTTAATAAGGGTAAAGCTTTAATTTGAAATAAATTGTGCGCACTTTTTGAGAATTTATTTTTATTGCTTGCATGTTTTCCATGACACTTTTATGGATCTGGCCTTTGGTAGAGTCAACAATCCCTTTTTTGATTAATAATGATGATCGAAACTGATAATTGTCAAATTCAAGAAAAATCTTTCTTTCAAGCCTCGTTGCTTGTCTGTAGCAAAGTCTTGGATACAGAATTCCAAGAAAACATTTACCCACTAGTACCAGATTTAAAGCAGAAGAGAATACTGCAAATAATGCTTGATCTGCCATTTTGAAAACTTCAACCTTAACCATTTTCATAGTTTTTGCATTCCGCCTAATAGGGACAGATAAGGTATAGAAACATACTTTAAAAAGATATATAGCAGTGCAGCAGACAGCCAGGAAAGGGTCTGTAACCAATTTAAGGGCATAGATAACGGCATTGATCGAAGAATAGGATCTTCCTCCGTAGGAACAAAAAGAGACTTTCTCTAAACAAGGTTCTTGATGAATAATTGCTCGAATGGCGTGCCAGGTGACTGACTGTTCCCTCATTTCAAATAGAGTAGATGCCATGACTAATTTTGTGCTGTTTTATTCTTGAAACCATTTGTGATATAGGATACCAAATAAATACTTAGTAATCCCAGAAAGAATCCTGGAATCATTGCGGGGATGGTATAGTCAATAATGTAGAAATTGATAAATGGCCAAGTTGCAGCTAGGGTGCCTCCTGTGATAATCCCTGCAATTGCTCCTTGACGATTCGCTTTTTTAAAATACAAAGAGGCAATAACGAGCGGTCCAAATGAACAACCTAATCCTGACCATGCGTAGAGTACCATTTCTAGAATGCTTGAGCTGCTATAGAAAGCGATCAACAATGAAGTTAGTGAAACAAGAATAACAGATGCCCTGGAAGCAACTAATAGCTCTTTCGGAGATGCATTTCTTTTAAAGAAACATTTATAAAGGTCTTCACTTAAAACAGAGGCGCAGACCAAAATTTGGGAGTCCATTGTAGACATATTTGCAGCAATAACTCCGCAAAGAATAAAGCCTACAAATAGAGGGTGAAAAAGTAGTTTGACTATTTCGACAAAGACAAGTTCTGGGTTTTGAAGTCCATTGGGAAATAGGCCGATTCCTAAAATTCCAATTGCTGCTGCAGCCCCGAGAGATATAATTTGCCAGCTCATTCCCAGAAATTTTGCTTTTCTAATTTCGCTTGGTGTCTTAATTCCCATGAATTTTGTCACAATATGTGGTTGCCCATAATAGCCGAGTCCCCACTCTAAGATGAGAAAAATGAGAGTCAGAGTTGAAGTAAATGTGAGGTCGGGAATTAAGCTTAAAGAGATGCCTTTTTCTTGTGCCACCTGAGAAATAAACTCAGAACTTGGCAGAGAGAAAAAAGCGTAAATCGCCGTTGCTATGAGGACGATAAGAAGGTAGATACCTTGGAAAAAATCGGTCCAAGCAACAGTGACGAAGCCTCCAAAAAATGTATAGGCCATTACAACAAAGATGGCAATGGGCAAACCAACATACTGATTGATTCCAAAAAGTGAGCCAAATAAAAGGCCCATTCCATAAAGGCCTGCAGCAAGGTAGGTGGTAAGAAATAGAACGGACATTAGGGCCGTTAAAATGCGAATAACACCGGTAGAATCAAAAAAACGTCTTTCAAAATAAGTCGAAAGCGTATAACTATTATATCTTTCTGTTTCAACCCGCAATTTTTCCGCGATGAATTGCCAATTTAGATACATTCCTCCGATCAAGCCGAGAGCAATCCAAAGGCCCGGTAAGCCCTTAATAAATAAGGCTGCCGGAAAAGCCATGAAAAGCCATGCACTCATATCGCTTGCATGTGCAGTGAGGGCTGTAAGCCAAAAATTCAGAGAGCGATTTCCCATGACAAAATCAGCGGAAGTTGTCTGTTTGCTGTGTGAGAATAAGCCAATTGCCAAGATGATTAAAAGGTAGGAGAAGAAAGCAATAAGAATCTGGGACTGCATGGATGGCCTAACATTTTGATGGTACTGAAAAATTGTAAGAGCTCCTAACACTATCTCCTATGGAAGTGCGAAATGTCAAGATCAATCGTCCATGGGTATTAAAAGCGCAATAGCATTATAAGTTTTAATTAAATTATTGACCATAAAAGGCAAAAACTCAACACTTACCCATTTAAGCGAGTTATTATGAAAAACGCAAAAGTTGTAATTATTGGATCTGGACCTGCTGGCTACACAGCAGCAATTTATGCTGCACGGGCTAATTTAGAACCTGTGATGTTTGAGGGATTTTTTTCTGGACCAGCAGGTGGGCAATTGATATCCACAACCGAAGTAGAAAATTTTCCTGGTTTTCCTGAGGGAATTACAGGGCCTGAACTAATGGAGAATTTTAGAAAGCAAGCTCTTCGCTTTAGTACGACTCTTTTAACCGATGATGTTGAACGTGTTGATTTAAGTTCTCGCCCTTTCAAAGTCTTTGGTAAGCAGTCAAGCTATACTGCAGAGGCGATTATCATTTCTACAGGAGCGACCGCAAAGCGGTTAGATATTCCAGGTGCAAATGATGGCGAATTTTGGCAAAAAGGGGTAACTGCTTGTGCTGTGTGTGACGGAGCTATGCCCATTTTTAGAGACAAAAACCTTTTTGTCATTGGAGGGGGTGATTCAGCAGTTGAAGAAGCCACTTTTCTGACCAAATTTGGGAAAAAGGTCTATATCGTTCATAGGAGAGATGAGTTAAGGGCTTCCAAAATTATGCAACAGCGCGCGTTTAGCAATCCGAAACTTGAGATTATTTGGGACAGCGCGATTACCTCGATTGAAGGCGACTCTGTTGTAAAAAATGTGAGGATTAAAAATTTAAAAAATGGGGAAGAGTCCTTACATGAGGCAGGGGGTGTTTTCTTCGCTATTGGGCATACTCCTAACACAGCCTTTTTAGAGGGGCAACTTGATTTGCATGATAATGGGTACATAAAAGTAACTCCCGGTGCTTGTAAAACAAGTGTTCCTGGTGTATTTGCTGCCGGAGATGTGCAGGATCACGTTTATAGACAGGCAATCACGGCGGCGGGATCAGGTTGTATGGCCGCTCTAGAAGCAGAACATTGGCTAACGGATCAAGGCATTTAAAATGTCCTGTTGGAGAAGCCTCCTGACGGCATTTTTGTTGCCCATGGCAGTTCACGCTACAGAATTTGCTCCATGGTTTGGGAACCAGTATGAATTTGAAGGTGGCGTGTCAGCGATTTACCAAAAGTTTGATCGCATTAACTCTTCCTCTTATCGATCCGATGATGTCTTTCTTAACTTAAGCCTCTCCCTTTCTCCTGATCCAAATTGGAGTGGTGAAATAGAGCTTCTATTTGCTGACACGCGACACCGCAATCTTGGTTTCGACAGCGGGAAACTGACAGGACGTTATTTATTTTTAGATGATGTCTCTGGAGATCCTGTGAGTTTGACGTTCGGTATTTCCATGATTTTACCTATCCATCGCGCTTTAAGAGATCCAGGGTCATTTCATCATGGGATGATAGAGTCAGAAGTTCATTTAGCTATAGGAAAGGAGCTTGCATCTCACGATCAATGGGTAAAAAGACAGTTTGGAGTGATTGCTCTTGGAGCTGCGACACAAGGTGCTCCATGGCTTCGTGCCTGCTATTCGTGGGAAAAAAAGGTTTCTAACCGTTTTTCTTGGACAGCCTATTTGAATGGACTTTTTGGTTTTGGCAAGCGACGCTTAAATCTTAAGGGATTTAAGGGGTATGGCGCTATTGGCCATCGTTCAGTTGATCTTGGCCTTAAATTGAATTATCTCTTTGATTATAATGGAAGTCTGTCACTTGATTATGCCCGCAGAATCTATGCGTGCAATTACCCGAAAAATGCGAATATTTTTCAATTAACTTATTTATATCCCTTTAGCCCCTGATTGTTTTAATCTAAAAGTTAATCCATTAAAAGAGCGACTGCTGTTGCATATTCTTTGCAATGGCTGATCGAGATGAGGATGTTAGGATTACCGAAATGTTCCATCACTGCGCTTGATAATAAAACGAGAGGGTTACCTCGTGGCCCATTTTGGATTGAGATATCGAGAAAAGATAATTCTTTACTAAAGCCAGTACCGAGAGCTTTCGCTACCGCTTCTTTTGCTGCAAATCGCCCCGCAAGACGTGCAGAAGGGTCTTGAAATTTGAGGCAGTAGGCCTGCTCTTCTGGCAAAAAAATGCGATCTAAAAACTTCTGACCATATTTTTCTAAATTTGCTTTAATTCTACTAATTTCAATGATGTCGTTGCCAATATTAATTATCACAGGGCAAAATAATTTTTATGGGTGTTTTCGAGGTTTTTAACAGATTGCTGCAGTTCTTGCTCATTTAGAATAGTTTCTTCAGCAGCATTGCAAAAGATCATGCGCCCTGAAGAGGTATGTTTTACAGAAAGAACCTGGGTTTTGATGACTTCACCAATGAATTCTGCGCCCCCATTCACTACAACCATCGTGCCGTCGTCTAAGTAGCCAACTCCTTGTCTCGGCTCTTTTCCATAGCGTTGGATTTTAATGCTAAGAAATTCTCCTGCTGTTGTAATTGGCTTTAAGGCATTAGATAGAAGGTTAATATTAATTACACGGGTACCTTCAATTTCTGAAATTTGCACACGATTGATATCTGCTGTAATAATGTTAGCATCTAAAGCTCTTGCTAAACAGGTCAACTTGGTATGAACATCCTTGATGTCAGGAAAATCGTTATCGACATAGCGAAGTTCTAAATTGGGGATATTTTCTAGCTTTTTAATGACTTCCAAGCTTTTACGAGCTTTGATTTTAATAGATTCGTCATTGCTATCTGCCATTTGGTAAAGCTCCTTAAGAGCAAAACGAGGAAAAATGACGTGGTGGTCGAGAAGCCCGGATGTTGCCAGATCAATGATGCGAGGATCTGTTAAAATGGAAATGTCTAATAAAATATCTCTCTTCTTTTGAAAGGAAGGTTTAAATTTAACAAATGGAATACTGAGATAGAGTTCGCTAGAGCCTCTAGTAGCCATGACCATACCTAAATAGCAAGTAAATAAAAAGACTGTGCCTTTGATCGCTATCAACGTTTCTTGAGATAGAGAAAAGCTTCCAAGGGTGAAAATGCTATTTAAAATTAGAAGAACTGCTTGCCCCATTAGGTAGCCAAAAAAAATTCCAAGTGTAATAAGATTAAAGGCACGCAAAGTAAAGCGTTTAAATAAAAGTTCACAGCTAATTAGCAGTAAAGAGAACAACATGCCTATTGATGTGCCTATTAACAAATTAGCAATATTCGCTCCGCCTGGTAAAATAGCAATGGAATATGTCGTTAAAATTAATACGCATAAGAGGAGAAATAAAATACGAGCAAAAGCGAGCGAAATATTCATAACTATTTAACCTTGAATTCATTAACAAGTTAAAAAAGTTATACAGAAATTCTCGCATTCTTGTCTAGAAGATATTTCAATCCGCTGCTATAGGTAGAGTAGTAAGCACTTTTTTTAATACAGGTCATCATGAGCTTAGTTCAATGGGGTTTTTTAATTTTTATCAATTTTGCCAACATTTCTTTCGTTAATGCAGGCAATGAGGCTACAAGGCTATATGTTCCTGAAGAAACTTTTATTGCAATAAAAGCAGAGAGCGAATCTTTGAAGGGCCTGCCATCTGTTCCTTTATTGAAGGATTATTTTAAAAAAGCTTCGCAAAAGATTAGCGTAAAAAAATATGGCCAGCAAGAGATAGCAATCGATAATAACACGACGGAAACGAAAAGGTTGTATGATGAAGAGTTTAGAGAAAGGGATGAAAACCGCTATAGAGCTCAAGAAAAAAGAGAAGAACAGTACAATCGAAATAACCAAGCGATTGAGCAGGCCTGGGATAGCCAGGTCGAAGAGAAGGATTGGCAAAAAGAAAGAAATAAAAAAAATTTCCTCCATGTAAATCAGCCACCTTCTAAGAAGGGATTTTGGCAAGATCAAGTTAATGCTAGGCTTCTTCAGAGAAAAGAAAAGATAGAAGCTAGTTCACAAAAAGAGCGTTTAGATTTACAGGAGAAAGAACGCTATGTAGGAGAGCAAAAAAAAACAGAGAAGGAGATTCACCAAGAAAAAAGTTTGCTATCTGAGGGGAACGCAAAAAGTTTTTGGGAGAGACAAGAGAAAGAAAGAAATGAGACCAAAAGAAGAGCGACAAGTGTTCAGTACAATATCCGCAGGTATGGCCCTCATGCACCAACATCTTCTGATGCGGACTAAGTCTCTCTATGAGTCATAAAAGGAGATGCTTGTTTTTGAGGATAAATAATGAGATCCACAATTGTAACATGAGGAGGCCGAGAAGCGATAAAGGTAATGGCTTCTGCTATGTCTTTAGCATCTAAGGCTTTGAAATTTTGGTAGACGGCATCTTTATGACTACCCAAAATTGCGTAAAACCGCATTTAATGATATCCCAATTGGCCGACTGGAAGTAACCAGAACAAGTTAGAGCAACGGATTACGAATCCTATTTCCTCTTATTCAAAAGGCCTTGTTGCATAAATCATCCTGCGGACGAAATTTATGCACAAAAGTGAAAAAAATGCTGTGGATAGGATCTTCTTGCTAAAGAGAAGGTGAAACTATTAAATTTTTTGGTTTCCATACTAAAAAATTGAGGTTCACTATGGATCTAACAGCAAAATCAAAATACCGTATCCGCAACTGGTCGGATTATAACAAAGTCCTTATTCAGCTTGGTAGCATAACTTTATGGTTTTCTGAAGAAACTGCTCGTAAATGGCATGAAATAGATCGAACTGGGAAAAGGGGTAGACCTAAGGATTTACTCAGATTATTCAGAAGAGAAGCGCCTCTTTTTTTGTTGACTGGATTCACAAAAGGCGATAGTTATATAGGTTATAAATAAAATTAACCAATATATCTATCACCATGAGTTTTCCCCTTAAATTTAATAAAGCTAAGAATATCTTCAAAATGCATGGGGGGATACTCAATACCGCTAAGGCTATAAAATTAGGGATTCATCCTAAAACTCTTTACAATATGAGAGATCAAGGTGTCTTAGAGCTTTTATCTCGGGGGCTCTATCGCCTTTCTGAAAGTCCTGAAATTGCTCAACCCGATCTAGTAATTATTTCTCAAAAAATTCCTCATGCTGTTATCTGCTTGATTTCTGCATTATCTTTTCATGAAATTACGACGCAAATTCCTCATAAAGTTGATATCGCTATTCCTCTTAAAGCACACAAACCAATCATTGATTATCCACCTGTGCAACTCTTTTGGTATTCTGAGAAAAACTTTCTAGCAGGAATTGAGAAACATAAAATTGATGGGGTTAATGTCCGCGTTTATTCGGTTGAGAAGACTCTTGCAGATTGCTTTAAATATCGAAATAAAATTGGATTAGATATTGCTATGGAAGCGCTAAGACTATATTGGCAAAGAAAAAAAACAAATGTTAGCAAGATTTTAGAATATGCTAAAGTCTGTCGTTGTGAAAAAATTATTAAACCCTACATTGAAATGATAGCTCATGAATAAAGAAAAAAAGAACTTAGCCGAATCAGTCCTGCATCGATTAAAGAACTATGCTAAAACCACTCTTAGAAGAACGGATGAACTTTTGAGATACTTTGCAATTGAACGCTTTTTATACCGCTTAAGCCTTTCTCAGCATTCAGCTAAGTTTTTTTTAAAGGGTGGCTTGATGCTTAAAGCATGGGAAATAAGCAACCATCGCACTACACTTGATATTGACCTACTGGGAAAAACTCAAAATAGCCTTCAAAATATAAAAGGTATTATTACCGACATATGCGATTTGGATGTAGCCGTAGATGGTATTTATTATGAAACGACATCTATAAAACTTACGGAAATGCAAGTAAATGGGGAATATCATGGAGTACGTGTACTTTTTACTGCAAACATGCATTCTGCAAAAATTCCCATGCAACTTGATATTGGATTTAGTGATTTGATTTTTCCTGAACCGCTGGTGGTTGCATATCCTACTATCTTGGATTTCCCTGCTCCAAAGTTGAAAGGTTATACACCAGAAAGTGTAATCGCTGAAAAATTTGAAGCAATGATGAAATTGGGGTTGGTTAACACTCGTATGAAGGACTTTTTTGATGTTTGGATATTATCACAGCAGCGCTCTTTTACTGGTGAATGTTTGCAGAACGCTATCAAAACGACTTTTGAAAAAAGACAAACGCTGCTAAATTCGCTCCCCGATTCAATAAATGAAGTATTTTACACTGACCAAATTCATCAAACACGATGGAAACAGTTTTTGAAAAATATTGAAAGTGAAGAAAAAAATATCGAATTACCAAAGGTAATTAATGAAATTAAAGAATTTCTAGAACCGATTGTCATAGCCTCCATGAATAAGCAAATATTTAGGAAAACATGGAACTATGAGAAAAAATGGGCTTAAAAATATAAAGAGAGAACGAAAATGGCCTTTGTTATAGGGGTTTAAATTTGATTTTTTATTAAATTTTGTATATGTATTTTGGGATGGTTTACTCACTGGATTTAAGAAAAAGAGCTTTAAGTTATATTGCAAATGGCGGGACGCGCGCTGAAGCAAGTAAAATATTTGGCATTGCTTTACCAACTTTAGCAAACTGACTTTCTAGAGAAAAGCAGCAGGATTTAGCTCCTCGAATGTGAGGGTCAAATCCAAGTAAAATAGATAACGAAAAACTTAAAAAATATATTTAAGTTTATCCTGATAGCTATCTTAGAGAAATAGCTGTGGTTTTTAATTCGTCCCTACTGGTCGTTAGTGCCGATTAATTCCATGCGCAAGGTATCTGTCAATGCCCTTAACACATAAACACATATTTTGTACTGCAATACACGCCCCCTCCAGGATAAGTTCCATGTCCTGAAATGCTTCCTACGTTAATGATATGCCCTGAGTTGCGTTTTACCATATTTGGTAGAATTTTAGAAAGCTGGGTTATCGATTGCATAACTTGGTCGTAATTGGCTACGTCACAAATTAAAGGGGTAACATTTACCTGATAATGCTTTTTTTTAATCTGAGGCCAACTGTTTGGGGCGTTCTTTCCTTCTCGCTACAAGAATTAATTGCGCTCCCTCTCTAGCAAATGAATTAGCAGTTGCTAGTCCAAAACCCGAGCTTGCACCTGTGATAGGTACAATTTTGTTTTTTAACATAAGACTTCCTGAAGTAGGGCGTCTAAAATTTCCAGTTTCTTAGGCAAAGCGTGTTTTAATCTGATCAATATGCTTGATTCCTTCTTTATCGATAATTAGTCGAAATTTTTTAATTTCAACTTTTGTTTTCATGTTTTCATCTTGAAAGGTATTTCTCAGTATGATGTTTAGATGGTAGATTTTTGGTAATGATGTATGGATGAGCTCCCTTGTATCGGGATTTAAAGTTGTGTAATTATGCATAGGATCGCTTGCTTTCGTGAGAAAGTCTTGAATATTATAACGAAAAATCATGTTAAGTGCTTTTCTTCTTTTTAAGAGAAATTCTTCATCAGGGAAAATTTTCACAATTTTTTTGATATACATTACCTGTTCGGGTCTTTTAACGGCGGATAGAATTGAGTGAAATTCTTTATTTCTTACTTTAAGTATTTCCGGGTTTACAGCATTTTCATCTACAAAAGTAAAAGACTCTCTTAGTTCACCGATGATGTTTTTCTCGTTAGGCGACTGAATTTCGATCGTATAGTCAGAAAACCAAAGAAGGGCTCTCTGGTAGGAGATATTTTTCAAGCTTTCTTTTAAACGATCTTTTAAAATGTAGGCAAGCACGGTTAATATGATAAAGGGTTCTGAATTCATAACAAAAACTTGGCCTTGCCAAATGAATAAAAGAATATAGATTAACATTGCGACTCCTGCAGAAATAGCACCGATATAGTGGCCATATTTTTGCTGCACTGAAGAACGGCTCGTATTGAGCATGAGAGCATCAATAACGAATTTTTTTAACAAGCCATTCCGGTAAAAAAAAGCTTCTTTCTCTTCACTAGCTGGAGCAATTTTTTCACGATACTTTTTTTCTTCAATGATAAGATGGCAAATCCTATTATCGATTTCTTCATCCAAAGATCTTTTTCTAGCTTCTTGTAAAAGTCCCGTTAAAAAATAGTCGATGCTATTACTTATAAATTCATCAATGAGGTGGAATGCGATGCTAATTTGACTATTTATTAATGTTGTTTCGAAACTTTCCTGCATCTCCAAAAAATATTTTCTAAAGGCTTTAATCTCACTGCAGAATTTGACGATTTCTTGATTGTTAAATTGTGAGGGGGTTAAGATCTTAAGGATTTGGTCTCTTAAACTGCTTCTAAAGATATTGCCTAAAAGCTTTAATTCATCCTCTATGGCTTCAGCGTTAACTTTAGATTGGGATCCCAACATTGCTTTAAGTCTGTTAAGAGGAGAGCCAAGTTGCTTTTTATCCATTAATGCACGAAGAGAGAATTTGGGTGTTTTGTAGCGGATTAAATTGGTTTGATCTCGGTAAAATTCTTCCTTGGGATAGACTTGATCGTTAACCTGCAGAGAGTTAGGAATAAATATATAAAATTCCTGAGTGTAGGTGCTTGCCTTGTGGGGTCTTTTGAGAGAAAATTCCGACTTTAATTCAAATTGCCATTTATCCCGAAATTGGATTTCTCCACTAACAAGGTCTTGCCAAAATTCATCCATAAATTTTAACCTAAAATCATTTTCTCTAATCAATATAAATTTAAAGTTTTATCTTTGTCTGATTCATTGAAGCATTTTAATGCCCAATTAGTAAAATGCAAACTTTGCCCACGGCTTGTTGCCTATCGAGAAACGGTCGATTTGCCAGCTTCCCTAAAGCTACAGCCTTGTTGGAGGAAACCCGTCCCTGGCTTTGGGGATTCACACGCCTGGCTTGCTATTTTAGGCCTTGCGCCATCCTCTCAAGGGGGAAATCGAACAGGGCGTATTTTTACAGGGGACAAGTCTGCAATTTTTCTTATGAGAGCTTTACATCAAGTCGGTTTGGCAAATCAGGAACAATCTACTAGCATCTATGATGGTTTATGCCTAAAGGGATGTTACATGACTGCTGCTGTAAAATGTGTGCCACCTAAACATACCCCAACACGAGAAGAGTTTAAAAGGTGTGTCACATCCTATTTATTACAAGAATTAGAGCTTCTGTCAAATTTAAAAGCAGTTTTGGTTTTAGGTCGTTTAGCATTCGATGCTTATTTTGAATGGGCAAAACAATTGAACCCCCATTTAACCAAACCCTCGTTTGTTCACGGTAGAGAATACCGCTTTCCTCATTTACCCATTCTTTATGCAAGCTATCATCCTAGTCCGCGAAATACAAATACTGGTCTCCTTACACAGGATATGTTGATTCATTTAATGATGAAAATTATAGAATTAAATAAATGATTGATTGCTTAAAACTAATGCGCTATACCTAAATTTAATGGAGGTGTATCTATGGAACGTGAGGCATGGGTAGTTGTTGCAGATAATGCATACGCTAGAATCTTTCGTCTAGAGAAAAACCGTCACCTTGTCGAGGTGGAAACTCTTGTTCATCCTGCGAGCCGATTAAGAGAGCAAGATCTTGTTTCTGATCGTCCTGGACGCTCATTTGAGAGTAGTACTGTAGCTAGAAGGTCTGTAGGTACGACAAATCCCCCTAAAAAACAAGAGGCGATTAATTTTTCCAAAATTGTTGCTAACTATCTTAACGAAGCAACCAATTGTAACAGATGTGAGAAAATTTACTTAGCTGCGAGCCCTTCATTCCTTGGTTTACTAAGGCAATCATTAAATAAAACAACAACGCAAATAATTGAAAATGAGATAAATAAAGAAATCACTCATTTGGATCCAAAAGAAATTTGCGCATTTTTCCCTTTTGCACATCCTTAAGGCGCTTTTTAGCAAAAAAGTGTTAAAGAGAAAACTCATATGACATTTCAAAAGCTTACAGATCCATCTCAAAACTTTATCCTTCGCCATCCGCGTCCTCTAGATGCTATTTTTCAGCCAAAAAGTGTCGCTTTAATCGGTGCTAAGGATGACCTTGGTTCTGTGGGATGCACGATTTTGGCTAACCTAGTGGACGGTCGGTTTGGAGGGAAAATATATCCTGTTAACCCTAAGAGAAATACGGTCTTAGGTTTGAAATGTCATCCTAAAGTCTCTGATATTCCAGAGCAAGTAGATCTTGCAATCATTGTGACTCCTGCTTTTTCAGTCCCAGGAATTGTTGCTGAGTGTGTGGAAGCGAAAGTGAGAGCAGCAATTATTATCTCGGCAGGTTTCAAAGAGCTTGGAGCTTCAGGCTTAAAATTAGAGCAAGAGATTCTTGCTTATGCTAAGAGCGGGCGTATGCCTGTGATTGGTCCTAATTGTCTTGGGGTCATGAATCCGATCTATGGGTTAAATGCAACTTTTGCTAGAGGAATGGCTTTACCAGGCAATGTGGCTTTCTTAAGTCAATCAGGAGCTATGTGCACAGCAGTGCTTGATTGGAGTTTTAAGGAAAAAATAGGTTTTAGCTCATTTGTCTCTGTTGGATCAATGGCGGACGTCGATTGGGGGGATCTCATCGACTATCTTGGGGGGGATCCGAATACGCATAGCATTTTAATGTACATGGAAACCGTTGGCGACCCCCGTTCATTTCTTTCTGCGGCAAGAGAAATCGCTCTCGAAAAGCCGATTATTGTCATCAAAGCCGGCCGTTCAACTGCAGCAGCTCAAGCTGCAGCTTCCCATACGGGTTCTTTAGCTGGCAGTGATGAAGTTTTTGATGCTGCTTTAGAAAGAGTTGGTGTACTGAGAGTAAATACGATCGGGGAGCTTTTTCAAATGGCTTCTGTGTTAGCGCATCAACCTCGTCCAAGGGGGCCTAAACTTTCGATTGTTACTAATGCTGGTGGACCCGCAGTTCTCGCAACAGATTCCCTCGTGTTAAATGGCGCTGAATTGGCCAAAATCAGCGACCACTCAATCGAGAATCTTAACAGTGTTTTGCCAGATGCTTGGAGCCACAGTAATCCGATCGATATTTTAGGTGATGCGGGACCTGAGCGTTATGCTAACACGTTAGAAATCCTTTCAAAGGATGAAAGCTCTGATGGCATTTTGGTGATTCTTTCTCCGCAAGATGTTACTGATCCTACGAATACCGCAGAAGTTTTAAAGCCCTACGCCCATCTTGCAAAAAAACCACTTTTAGCTAGCTGGATGGGAGGGTCCTCCGTTTTAAGAGGGATTGAAATTTTATCGTTTGCCAAAATCCCAACCTTCGATTACCCCGACGATGCTGCAGCTGCTTTTGCCACAATGTGGCGCTATAGCAAAAATCTTCAAATCCTTTACCAAACCCCATCTTATAACGATGGATTTCAAATTGAGATTGCAACAGGGCAAAGAAAAGTGGCACAAGATCTCCTCACCAAGGCTAGAGAACAGGGGAAGGAGCTCCTAGACGAATTTGAGTCAAAAAAAGTTTTAGAAGGATATGGCATTCCTATAGTGCAAACGGCGATTGCTTTAAACGAAGCCGAAGCTGTAAAAATTTCTGAAGAAATGGGCTTTCCTATCGTTTTGAAGCTTTTTTCCAAGACAATTACCCACAAGACAGATGTGGGAGGTGTGAAACTAAACTTAAAAACCAAAGAAGATGTTTCGCTAGCTTTTAGAGAAATAAAAGAAGCGGTTTATCGAAAGGCTAATCCAGAAGATTTCCAAGGTGTAACAGTTCAAAAAATGATTCAACTTGAAGGTTATGAGCTGATTATTGGTAGTAGCGTTGATGACCAATTTGGACCGGTGATTTTGTTTGGTGCTGGCGGTCAACTCGTAGAGGTATTCAAAGATCGTTCCTTAGGGCTGCCCCCACTTAATGCTCACCTTGCAACTTCTCTTATGGAAAAGACCAAAATTTATGAAGCATTAAAAGGTGTAAGAGGAAGAGGAAGCGTTAACTTAAAAGAGCTATCGTCTATCTTAGCTCGTTTTGCTCAAATGATTGCTGAAAATCCTTCCATTAAAGAATGTGATATTAATCCGTTACTAGCTTCTTCAGAAGGGTTGATCGCTTTAGACGCGCGGATTGTGCTTTTTGGGAAAAATGTTTCTAATGATCAATTGCCTAAAATTGCCATAAGGCCCTATCCCTCTCAGTATGTTGAAAGCTGGGATTTAAAAAATGGGACCTCCGTGCTTATCCGTCCAATCCTCCCTGAGGATGAACCTTTGGTCGTCTTGTTTCATAAGGAGCTTTCAGAAAATACTGTGCGCCAACGTTATTTTGAGTTTCTAAGTTTAGATGATCGAACCTCCCATGAAAGATTGATTCGGATTTGCTTTAATGATTACGATAGAGAATTAGCATTAGTGGCTGAAATTAAAGATCCTCGTACTCATGAAAAACGCCTCATTGGGATCGCCAGGTTAAGTCGATTACCAAGCAGCCGAGATGCCCAGTTGACGTTAATCATTGGCGATGCCTACCATAATCAAGGCCTTGGGACGGAACTTTTGCGGCAATTAATTCGCATCGCTCGCGCAGAAGAAATGGAAAGAATTTTTGCCAACATCCTTACAGAAAATCATGGGATGCTTAAAATTTTAAACAAGCTTGGATTTTCAATAAATGTTCAGGAACATTCCTTGATCGCAGTTGCTGATTTAAAAACTAAGTATTTCAGTTAATTGTTGAATTTACAAAAACATCTATTAGATTAATTTCAAACTCAAAGGGGTTGTATGGGTATCCTAATTACACTAATATTAAATACAATCGCAGTCTTTGTAACCGCAAGTATTTTACCTGGCATTAGATTGGATGGGTGGAGTTCTGCTCTGCTTGTCGCCGTGGTCTTAGGATTGATCAATGCATTTATTCGCCCCATTTTGTTGGTTCTTACACTACCTATTAATATTCTTACGTTGGGGCTCTTTACGTTTGTAATTATGGGTCTGATGGTTTTACTTGCAAGTGCAATTGTCCCTGGATTTTATGTGAGTGGATTTTGGTGGTCGATTGCTTTTGCAATCATTTTAGCTTTTGCGAATAGCTTCTTGGGAGCACTGGTTCCTAGGTAATATTTATCTTGTTAAAGTTTTTATTTTCATTTATATGTTTGTCATCCCTGTGGGAAAATGGTTCCTAAGCGGGAAATAAATTCTTAACTCGTGCGATAATTTTTACATGGAGTCAGAACTGATGCGCTATTTACTTTCTTTTTTAGTCTGCATTTCTACATGCAATCTCTATGCTGGAGCAGCGGCTTCAAAACCAGCAGAAGCAAGTCCAATGGTTAGACAGCCTGTGGATCAAACAGATATTTTTGCGATTCCGCTTGATGAGAATGATAGTGGGCAAGAGGAAGAAGTTAATCTACTCGAGCATCCTAAAAAATAGGTTTTCAAAATACTCTGCGTTTCGGATTTTTTTCTAAAATTCGCAGAGTATTTTTTCTTGCTTAATGCAATGGCAAAACTTGGCATGTGGGACAAAAATGCGTGCTTCTTCCAGCCGCTTTTATTCTTAAAATAGGCGTCCCACAGCGCTTGCAAGGATGGTTTGTTTTTCTAAAAACATTTAGCTGGAAAATGTGTTGCCCTTTACTCCCATCTAGGCGGTAAAAATTGGTTTTCCCACTTCCTAAAGTCGCTCCGTTACTTTCCAAGCCAAGTAGTAAAGCCTGTTGGATGCTGGTGTGCAGCTTCTTTATTTCTTGATCGCTAAGCGAGTTTGCTTTTCTCAAAGGATGAAGCATTGATAGCCAAAGAGCCTCATCTGCATAGATATTTCCAAGGCCAGCTATCCATTTTTGATTGAGGAGCAGAGCTTTTAGTTGGCAAGAAGTGTTGCTTGCCATTTCTTTAAGCTGTATCCAGTTAAAAGTATCCTCTAATGGTTCTGGTCCATATTCATGAAAAAAAGGATCAATATTCAAGACCGAATAAATCCGCCCAAATTTGCGGGGGTCAATGAACTGCAGAGATCTTCCATCAGATAGGAGAAATCTTGCTCGCTCGTAAGGAAACGGGAAAGTGGGTCGATCGTTTAGCATGATTCTTCCCGACATTCTAAGATGAATAAGAATCGATGAGTCAGGGAGAGTGATAACAATAAATTTAGCTCTCCTAGAAACTCGGGTGATTTCCTTACCTATGATTCTCTTTTCGAACTCTTTAAAAGAGAGATTTGCAAGGGTTTTGCCCCAGAAAAACTCTACACCTTGAATGAGTAGACCTAAAATCCCATCTCGATTAAGCTCTTTTACAATTGTTTCGACTTCTGGTAGCTCAGGCATTTAGATATCCTCTCGAAGCGCTTTCACATGTTCTAAAGAAGAAAGTGCTAATGCGTTTAAGTTGTAACCTCCTTCTAAAACGGAAATTACCTTGCCCTTTGAGTAATGCTTTGCAATGTTCTTCACTATCCTTGTGAGCTCCCCAAAATCTTTTTCTGTCAGATTCATTCCCCCAAGAGGATCTAAATAATGAGCATCAAAGCCGGCCGAAATAAAGATCAGTTCTGGTTGGAATTGCTCCATAGCTTCAGCGAGGTCTTTTTGAAATGCATTCAAAACAGCAATGCGTGAAAGAGCGCCAGGAGAGATTGGCCGATTCATGATATTTCCTAATCCCTGATCTTCAACTCTACCGGTACCCGGAAAAAGGGGCCATTGATGGGTGCTAAAATAGAATACAGAAGGGTCATCAGCAAAAATTGCTTGAGTTCCGTTTCCATGGTGAACATCCCAATCCACGATAAGCACTTTATTAATTCTGTGTCGAATTAGCGCATGTTTTGCTGCAACGGCCACATTATTGAATAGGCAAAATCCCATTCCCTTATTCGAGCAGGCGTGGTGACCGGGGGGTCTGACCACACAAAAGGCTGTATCAATTTCGTTTTGCAAGATTTTATCCGTAGCTTCAATCACTCCACCTACTGCGAGTAATGCAATTTCTAATGATGAAGAACAAATTTGCACATCGCCTGTAGTTAAAGTGTAAGAACCATCGTTGATCAATAAATGTCTGCAGTGTTGAACATCATTCTGAATGATACTAACATATTCTGGCGTATGGCAAAGAAGAATATCTTCAATTTTTGCTAATTTAGGATGGATAATTTCTTCAGGAGAAAATAAATTTGCGTTTTTTAATGCCTCCTGAATTGCTAGGGTTCTTTCCGGAGTTTCGGGGTGGTTTTTCCCTGTGAGGTGCTCCTGGTACTTAGCGTCTAAAACAATGTTAAAGCGGCATTTGAGGTTTTCTTTCATGAGAACTGTCCAAAAAATAAATTAACTTAATTTGTATACCCATTTGGAGATAAAAAAAAAGAAATTTCGAAATTTTGCAAAAGAAGCTTGCGAAAAAATGTCGAAGTTCGATAAATTGTGAACTTCCCGCAAGTTACGTAACGCAAAACAAGCGAAACGAAATGCGGCGAAAGTGAAGCCCAAGAGCTTCAAGGTTAGCTTCTTAAATGAGAAGCTAAGCTGTTTTGACAAAGTGAAAAAGACAATGTACAAGCACAAAAAATGAAGCTTGTGCGATAGCCCGTTAAATAGAAATGTTTAACAG
>VKHO01000043.1 GCA_011125455.1 Chlamydiales bacterium STE3
CTTCGAGATTAAAGTGTTAGGATTTCTTGTTGCAGCTGCAACAAATTTTCTACCAAATTAGTTATTTGCAACTTACATTAATTAAAAGTTTTATTATAGCAAAACATAGTACTATTTTCAAATCAGTTATTTCATGTTCCTCTCTTCGACCAAATAAATATTGCTTCTCAAAGAGAGTGGTCGATTTAAAGTTTTTCGAGGAACGTTCTAAAATCCAATTTTATCTAAGGTTGCTATCTTAAGATAAGCTAACCGGACAGCCAAATTTTCGCATTGAATTAAGTTGTTTCAGATAACCTGTGTTCTAAAAGCTCTGTCACTTTTTCTTCTTCTTTTTCAATCTTCTTATGGATTGCTTCGAGAATTGTCAAGCGACATGCTAAAGTGCCCCCTGCGATGCGTTAGAAAAATCCGCGAAACAAAAGGAGTTTTCTTATGCAAAGAAATATATCTTTCCAGTAAAAAATTGTCTGTTTTCCTGGGGATAGAATGTTACAACTGTCGGATGTTGATAAAATTCTTTCCCTACATTCTTGTGGCTGGGGAGCAAAACGAATCGCTAGCGATCTGGAGACCAGCAAGCGCACTGTTAAAAAACGTATTCGCTTGGGTAAATGGGAATAACTGCAAAACGAATCTCTAAACCGGCTTGGATGAATGGCTTCGAGCCTGTTATGAGAAACATGTGACTGCACTGGCTATTTTCAGGTTTTCTTCTTTGCCTATACCAAGGAGAAACTTATGAGCTTAGCATGTCCTTCGTGTAATTCAACAACGATCAAGAAAAATGGACATATTCATAGTGGAAAACAAAACCATCAATGCCTTTCATGTGGCAGGTAATTTGTTCTCAAGCCGGAGAAAAAGTCTATTCCAGAAGAAGAAAGAGTAAAAATTAGACAAGCATTGCTTGAAAGAGTTTCTCTCGAAGGGATTTGT
>VKHO01000044.1 GCA_011125455.1 Chlamydiales bacterium STE3
GCTATGCATGTGGGGAAAAGGGATAAGGCATCGGCAGAGTGTTTATTGGCAAAGCTTCCTGAAGATATAAAAAAAAAGCCCGCTTTTATACAGATAAATTCTCAGTGTATTACGAAGTTATTCCTTGGATGCAACGCGGGCCTGTCGGTAAAGGGTTGGGTAAAACGAGCTACATTGAAAGATTTAATAACACCCTTAGAAAAAGATGTTCTCGACTCGTGAGAAAAACACTCTCTTTTTCAAAGAAGCTTGGCTAATCATATAGGCATGATTAAATATTTTATTTGTGAATACAACCAAAAGCGAGCATTATTTGTTTAGGACTACCTAAATTGTGATGGATAAAAGTAGTAAAAAGATTATTGGTATGGTTTTTTCTACTGGGAAAAAACGTGATTTTCGATTGTTTAAGGAATTAAACATACATATTCATAAAGACATTAGTGCTTTAACAGATTCAGGTTATCTAGGCCTACAAAAGCTTCTCGCTAAAACACAAACACCTAAAAAGAAAAGTAAAAAAAGCCTTTGGCTTGGGAGGATAAGAAAAATAACAAAAAACTATCTAGTGAACGAGTGAGCAACGAAAATGTGATAGGATTGCTTAAACGATTTAAAATTATAGCTGATCGTTATAGAAATAGACGTAAAAGGTTTGGGTTTCGTTTTAATTTAATCGTAGGAATTTATAACTTAGGGCTATGTTAATGAGTTTTAAAAGAACTCTAATGAACTTATCCCGGAGCTTTTTAATCAGCAAGATAGGAAACTACTTAAGATGTATGACACTTAATATAAAGGAGTTTATACAATCTAAAATCGATGCGGAAGAAATTCAAAGAAAGAGAGCTAAGACTACCAAGAACAAAGCCAAACATGATTATCCAAGAATTCAAGGCTACTTAAGCATAACAACAATGTCTTGTCAGCTTTTTCCCTTATCGGTAATTTGAAACAAAACAACAACTCATGTACTTCTAATGCGAAGCGGAAAAGAAAGTAGAGCTGCTTACTGGCATGTCCTTTACAAGCAATTTCATAAAAATTTTCTCGGAAAATTAGGGCTATACTGTGTTCTAATTTTTTGTTTTTTTGGAATCTATGCCCCTTTTTTTGCTTCTAGTAAACCATTTGTCGTTGAATTCGATGGAAAATGGTATTTTCCCTTTTTTAGATACTTATTTTTCCCCGGTTTTTACACTAAAAAATTGGATATTTTCTTCAATCTACTTATGTTTTCTCTTCCTGCTTTTTTCGTGACTATAGGGTTGTTTAAAAGGCACGAGAAGGCTCTAAAAGTCTTTTTGACTTGGATAATAGGTGCACAGATCGGCTTGTTTTTTTATTTTTCCTTCTTTCATGTTGCCGATCCTGCGAGTGATCCTCAATTAGCTAAAAAAAGGCATGAAGCTGTTCAGGAAAGAATGGTTGCAAAGAGAAGCGATGAATTTCATTTTTTCCCTCAAAGGGAAGATTGGTATTTCGACTTAAGATTCATGAATGATTATGCCAAGCTTAATGCAGTCATGCGCTACGTGCAGCGCAAGCATCATCATCAGGTGATCGAAAAGTATGCAGCGAAGTATCTCTCCAAATATGGGGCGCTACCGACGCTTTGGCAGATGGATGAGGAACGCTCTATTTCCCAAATCGTTGCTTTAGAAAAAAGCTTAGAGGCGCAAGAAGCAAAGGCTCTAAACGCATTTCAAACGCTTAGCTTGTATTTAGAAGCTTGCCAATCTCTAAATGCGCTTCAGGGAAATAGGCACTGCTACGATCTTTCCAACGCACCTATAGTAGAGCGGAAAGAATTAATTGAAGCGCAAAAACAGGTGTGGGCTTTTTATGAAACAAAAGACAAGCTCAATTTCTACAAGCAAAGAAAGAAATGGCTAGAAGATTCCGCTAAAAAAATTGGCTTTCTTTGGATGCCGATCGTTCCTTTTCATTGGGAAGATGATGCTGGGGGGGATCAGCGGTTAAACCAAGTTCTTCCTTGGTGGGAATTAACGCGGAGTAACCGTAAAGAGCTGATAGCTGCATTGATTTTTGGCATACGCATTTCTTTGGTTGTTGGTTTTTTAGCCGTCGCGCTGGCTTTTGCGATTGGAGTTCCTATTGGAGCCTTTGCTGGATTTTATGGAGGGACTTTTGATATTGTTGTGAGCCGGTTGCTAGAGGTCTGGGAATCGATGCCTACATTTTTTATGCTCCTTCTTGTCATTGCCATATCGCAGAGTAAATCCATTTTTATCGTTATTTCAGTGATCGGTCTCTTCGCTTGGCCTGTTTTTAGCCGCTATACAAGAAGTGAAGTTTTTAAGCAGCGCAATTTAGCTTATGTTGAAGCTTCGACAGCACTTGGTTTTAGCGATTCATTTATCATCTTTAAAGAGATTTTACCTAATGCAATTCCTCCCTTGCTGACCCTATTGCCTTTTGCTATCATGGGCGCAATAACAAGTGAAGCTGGGCTTTCTTTTTTGGGACTAGGCGAGGATGGATCCTGTTCATGGGGAATTTTAATGGATGAAGGACGAAAAGGTTTTCCTTCTGAAGCCTACCTGCTATGGCCACCTGCAATTTTGCTTACAATTTTGCTGGTTTCTATAGCCCTTGTCGGAGATGCCTTGCGCGATGCCCTAGATCCAAAATTGAAAAGATAAAGGTAATGCAATGAAACAGGTATTATTCTCTTTAGTTCTTGCGCTATGTGCCCTTGGCAACCCTTTGCAAGCAGAAGACACAAATGGTGTGGTGTTCTCACTTAAAAGCGATGATAAGATGTGGAAGATGGGGTCAGAGTTCCATACTGATAGCCAGCAAATCACCCAATATATCCCAGAGACACAAACAATTAATAATTGGAAAGAGCTTTTTACCATTCAGACGATGGAAAATGCGCGTTTAGATCCGATGAATGTCTTTCAGTTGTTGCTTAAAGAATTGAGCAATATTGGAAGTGGAGAAGATATCGTTGGCCATCGCATTCTTAGTAACGATGACAAAGGCCTTTTAGCTGAATGGTGGATCGACCACCAGTCCCCAAATGACCAGCATGAATGGATCCGTATTTTTAATGCTGGAAGTTCAACGGCAATTTTGCGCTACACAACGCGTAATACGGACAAATTAGATAAAGCGGCTAAAATTTGGATTCCAATTTTAACGCAAGCTTACTATAAGCCGTTGATGCGCTTCGAGAATTTTTATCGAGATGTTTACTATTAAGGCAAACGCTCGACTCTCTTTTTTACCCACACTTGAATCACTGCTGGTCGCTTTTATAAAAAGTAAGGGTTTTTCTTTAAAAAGGTTATTTTTCTAATGGCGTATTCCTAATCACATGTGGCCTAATAAGTTAAGGAGTTTTTTGTGTAGAGCATTGGCCTCGCTTCGTTTTCCCAATTGAAGTTTAACTAAAGCTGCCCACTGGATGTGTTGGAGATTATTCGGGTTGTTATAAGCATCCTCTTCCAGGGAAAAGGCCTGATCATAAAGTTTTTCCGCCTCTTCATGCTTATTAAGTTGGATCTTTGTCATTGCTGCCAGAGCAAATGGATTATAAACTCTACACACCTCGTTAGCTACTTGGTTTGGCAATAAGTAGGTGTCAAAAAGATGTTCTGCTTCTCCCCACTTCTTTAACCTTGCTTTGTTTATCGCTGCAAACAGGAAATGTTTACCATATTTAGGTTGATCGTGGAGTGTTTCGTTAGATAACAAGTGGGTGCTATATATCTTTTCTAACTCATCATCCATATTCAAAAAATAATAGCATGTAGCAGCCTTTAAGTGCTCTTCTAGACCAGCACAATCTTGATCCTCGATTAGATCTATGTATGCTTTTATGCCAAGTTGATAATTTTTCTCTTTTTCTGCTAGATGGAGCAATCTCAAGAAATCCACAGAATCCATTGATTCCCTAAACATACCGAACATTTTAGTATACGCAAGTAAAGCTTTTTGATCATCGACATTAAAAAAAATCTCAGCGGAGGCGTTTAAAGCAAAATAAGTTACGTTGTCTCCATATGCAGCAAGTGCTTGTTGAGCAAATAAAGCTGCGCTCGCCTTGCCCCTTAGCTCTGCTTGGTTTATGGCTATGCCCAATAAAACCGGCGGGAATACTTTACCCGCCTCATGAAGAGATCTGACTAATGAAAGATCATCCTCGGTCAACTCTTCAAGAGCTCCGTAATCTTTTTTTTCGGCAGCTCTGATGGCCAAATCAATAACCCTTTGTTCGATATGTTCAGCCTCTTGCGGCATGAGACGCAAGGCTAATCGACTTGCACATGTGGCTCCAAATTCAATCGCCTTTTCAAAATAAAATTGGATTAGATCAGAGTTGCTTGTCGTTTGAGAATAGATCCAACCCTGCAAAAGGGTTTCTCCTGGAAAGCCTTCTTTAGCACCTTCAAAAATTTTTTTATGCACGATAGGAGAAAGAGGAAAGGATTGACTTAATTCCCTTATACTTAAATCTTTATTTATAAACGAGGCGAACCCAGGAAATTTTTGTCTGGGTAGGGAATAGCGAGAAAAAATCTCCGTTGAGAACTCAGGATTAAGCAGTCTTCCAGAAATTTCTAAAATGTATTTGATAAAAGTTTTTTCTAAAATATAATTTTTCCTTGGTGAGTTTTTAGCCATTTTTAAATCAAAGCTAAATTCATTTTTTCTTCTCAGCAATTTCCAGGCATGCTCTGTAAGCTTTCGATTACCTTTGCTTGTCGCTTCAAAACTGAGGAGGCTTTTAGCATTTAAGAAGGTAATAATGTGCTCGACAAGTTCAGTAGGTAATTTTTCAAAAAAGGATCTGGATTCTTTAGCTTTGACACCTTCAACATGGAGATTGGCACCGGGAAGTGCTCCCAGGCAACTATTTTTTCTCTCCCTTTTGGCAAAGGGGAGCGGTTGAGCGGAAATTTGGGGAGAAGGAAATACTTCATCAAAAGGCCGTTTCCCGAGCATCTTATCAAATGACATAGTTTCTTCTCTTAAGTTTTATTTTGATAAAATGCTAATCCAATTAATTAAATATCTTATAAAGAATTCATTTTTTAAATGAAAAATTAACGTAATTTAAGGGAAAAAAATAATTAATTAGTGGGAACTTTTATCCAAAAAAAGGCGCTAGTAATGTAAAGACAATGATAGACATTAAGGCACCTGCTGGAACGGTGATTGCCCAGGATGCGACGATATCGCGCATCATGCCGAGGTTTAGTGCTCCAATCCCGCGGGCTAGGCCGACGCCAATTACTGCTCCGATAAGAGTGTGTGTGGTGGAAACGGGGAGGCCAAAGCGCGAAGCGATCAGTACGGTGAACGCAGCGCCAAATTCTGCTGCAAATCCTCTAGTCGGAGTGAGTTCAGTGATTTTTTTCCCCACTGTCTCAATAACGCGCCAGCCCCAAGTTGCAAGCCCAAAGACAATGCCAAATCCTCCTAAAGCAAGGACCCAAGAGGGAATATCGGCGTGCACTGCTGTAACCCCGGTTTGTAAGATGGCAATGGAGGCAGAAACTGGTCCAATAGCATTGGCTACATCGTTAGCGCCATGGGAAAAAGCCATCAAACAAGCACTAATGATTTGCAGCCAGCCAAACATCTTTTCAATTGTTGTAAATTCTTCACTCGTTCTTTCGTACTCTTCTGGCTGGACAAGAATTCCGGAGGTGCTTTTAAGATCGTCTAAAATAGCATTGATTTGAAAAGTCATCTCCCCTTGTGACAAAGTCCGTGCATAGGAAAGAGCTTTTTTAGCTTTCTCTAATTGAAAAGATAGCTCTGGCGAAAAATTGGAGGAGCGCGCTGGTTGAAGTGCCAATGCCTGTTTTTTTACAAGGAAAGTGGCAACAATAAAGGCGAAAAATCCCACAGCGCAGCTGATTAGCAAAGCAAAAACGAAGGTATCATCTAAAGAAGCTTCATCGAAGCTATGAAAAAATAGAACCAAGCTTAGCATGGTTATCACTAAAAAAGTGATTTTAGGAATAGCTCTTTTGGCAGCTTCCAGAGGGTGAGTCCGATAAAAAATCTTTTTTCTCAAGTAGGTGAAGAGAAAAAAAGAGATGAAGCCACCAAGAAAAGGGGAAAGAAGCCAGCTGAAGATAATTGAGTAGACCTTATCCCAATAGATGGCGTGAACCCCATCGATAAGTAGGCCAAAACCTACCAGTGCTCCAATAATGGTATGTGTTGCCGAAATGGGCCAACCAAAATAGGAAGCGATTTGCAGCCATAGGCCCGTTCCGATCAGAGAGGCGAGCATTCCGAGCACAAGGGTTCGGGGATTGTCCACAAAATAATCAGGATTGATAATTCCACTTTGGATAGTTTCCGAGACATGAGAGCCAAAGAAAAATGCTCCGCAAAATTCTAACACGGCAGCGATAAAGATTGCTTGTCTTAGTCCAAGAGCACCAGATCCAACGGATGTCCCCATGGCATTGGCGACGTCATTAGCTCCAATGTTCCACGCCATGTAGAAGCCAGAAAGAAGAATAATTAGGATGAGAAAAGAGTTTGCCGTCATTACCTTACTTTAATTCTAGGGTCATACGAATACGATTGGCCAATTTTTCCGACAAAAGGGAAAGAGACTCAATCGATTCGAAAATGCGTTGCCATAAAATAAATGTGCCTTGGCTAAAAGTTTCTTCATGTGCATAGACATTTTTTAATAAGCTGCGAAAGATCTTACCTGCTTCGTGATTTTTAGCTGCAACATTTTCAACCATTAGCTTCACTTTTTCTGCTTCTAACCCGCCGAACGAAGATTCAAGAAGATCATGCAGTTCTTGAATGATCCCTTTTGCTCCATCAAATGCTTCGATCGTTTTTTTTATAAAATCATCAAAAGAGGATTGGCATTCAATAGGGAGAAATAGGGGTTTAATCGTAGCAAATAGAGCAAGTGTGTCACTTTTGTGAGCGATTTTATTTTGTATCGCTAGGATTTCAAGCAAACTAGGACGATCAAGAGCGAGAAAAAAACTTTTGGGAAGGTGGTTGCGAATGTCATTTTTTGTCAGATCTGCCTGGTTCTTAAATTCTTCAATTTTCGCTGCAAGTTCATTGGCCTTTAAGCTGTTGCGTTCCTGTAATGCTTCGAAAAGCAGGGGAAGAAGATGCACACACTGAGAAACCTTTTCCATGTGGGATTGCAGTGGAGCAAAAGGGGAACGGCCAAAAAGTTTCAGAATGGTCAGCATGACTTCTCTCCATGTCGGCTAAAACCTTAAGTTGTAACTCTCAACCTAAGAGTGATTTTTTAAGTCTAGCATGATAAGAATTCTCATTAAATAAAAGACAAACTTCGACTATGATGAAAGATCAGAGCAGCAAAGAGAGGAAAACGGGTATGACAAAACTAATTTTGATGCGACATGGCGAATCAATGTGGAATAAGCTCAACTATTTCACTGGCTGGGTCGATGTCCCTCTTTCCAGTCAAGGGGTGGAAGAGGCTTTAGCAGGGGGGAAAAAAATCCGCGAAATTCCTATCGATGTGATTTTTACTTCAACATTAATTCGGGCTCAAGAGACAGCAGTACTGGCGATGACGTATCATCAATCTGGTAAAGTTCCAGTAATTATTCATCAAGATGAAGGAAAATTGGCACAATGGTCTATGATTCATGGTGCAGAAGCCCAGGCCATGATGATTCCTGTTTACCGTTCTTGGCATTTGAATGAGAGAATGTATGGTGAACTGCAAGGATTGAATAAAAGAGAAACTGCAGAACGTTTTGGACAGGAACAAGTGCACATATGGCGAAGAAGCTATGATGTTTCTCCTCCAGAAGGAGAAAGCTTAGAGAAAACAGCAGAGCGCACAATTCCCTACTTTAAGGAAACGATCCTTCCTTTTATTCAGCAAGGCAAAAATGTTTTCATTGCCGCTCATGGAAATTCTTTGCGATCCATTGTCATGGAGCTCGAGGGGTTAACAAAAGAAGAAATTGTCCGGTTAGAGTTGACGTTAGGTGAACCCATCCTCTATGATTATGTGGAAGGTAAATTTATAAAGACTCTACTGTGAATCATCCTATTTATTTAGACAATAGCACGACGACCCGCCCTTCAGGGGAAGCCGTTAGCAAAATGCTCACCTACTATTCCGATAAATGGGGAGCTCCTTCATCTCCTCATAAAATGGGTCAAGAGCTTTTTCCGGCCATTGAAGAGAGCCTGAGAAGCCTCTATAAACTTTTAGGGGCAGAGGATAAGAATTACATCGTCATCACCTCGTCAGGTGCTGAAGCTGTTAATCATGCAATTTTATCGACCTATCAGGATGTGACACTGGCCACAGGAAAAAATCATTTTGTGACTTCCAATATCGATGAAGCTCCGGCACTTTTGTCGCTGAATAGGCTAGATCAATTTGGTTGTTCCACTTCAGTTGTGAAGGCAAACTTTCAAGGAATGGTCACAGCACAGGCCATTTCAGAGGCCATTTCTCCAAGAACCGCACTGGTCGCTCTTTCTTATGCAAATGGATTGACAGGTGTGATTAACCCGCTCATTGAAATCGCTGCTTTATGTAAATTAAGAGGCATTCGCCTTCTCATTGATATGACTCACGTGTTAGGTAAACTTGTCGTCGATTTAAAAGAGATCGACCCTGATTTTATTGCTTTTAACGGAGATCATTTACATGCCCCTAAAGGCACCGGAGGCCTTTACATGCGTGAGGATGTAAAATGCAGCTCCTTCATTTTAGGCGGAATCGAGCAGGCTGGGTTAAGGGCTGGAACGCTCAATGTCCCGGCTTTTATCGGATTGGGAGAGGCAGCCAAAGAAGCCTTTTCTGCTAGAGACTACATCTGTACTGAGATTGCTAGGTTGAAATTTTATTTTGAAAGCGAAGTGCTCAGGCGTATCCCTGAAGCCATCATATTTTTTGAAAATGAAGAGCGCTTACCCCACATCACTGCTATCGCTTTTCCAGGGGTTTCAAGTGAAGCTTTTCTTTTTCTCCTGAATAGGAAAGGTTTGTATGCTAGTATGGGTGGTGGTAGCCAACAACAAATTGGCTATTTGCTCAATGCTTGTGGGATTGAACACTCTTTGGCTAATTGCGGTTTAAGCTTTAGCTTTTCTCGAGAAACGACAGAGGAAGAAGTGGAGCGTGCCTTGATCATTTTAGAACAAAGCTATGCTAAGTTACGCAAACTTTCTGAAAAAATTGTACCAAAAAGAAGTTAATGGGTTTTTCCAATCTTTCGCATCCTTTCCCTTGGAGCCTTTACAGCAAAAAGCTCACCGCAAAAATTGAGAATCCCCGTGCCGTTGGCCTTTTTAAAAAGGAAGATGCGGAAGAACGTGGAATGCGCCTTGCTGAAGGGATTGAAGGTTCTTTTGAAAATGGCAATGTAGTCCATTTTTATTGGCTTGTAGACAAAGAAGATGGCATCATTGTCGATGCAAAATTTCAAGTTTTTGGCCAGTCTGCATTGATTGGGGCTGCAGAAGCTGCTGTAGGCCTCCTTGTGGGGAAAAACTATGACCAAGCTTTACGCATTACAGCAGACCTTATTGATAAAGAGGTGCGAGATAAAGAGAGTGAAGCGGCTTTTCCTAAAGAGACCTACCTTCATTTGAATCTTGTGCTAGGCGCTATCGAAAACGCCAGTGAAAAATGCACCGATTTACCTCTTGCCGACACCTATGTCGTTTCTCCTGTTCCAAGGGATATTGGTGAAATAGTCGAAGGGGGTTATCCTGGGTGGTTAGAGCTTCCTCTAAAGAAAAAGCTTGCTGTTATCGAGGAAGTTTTGGATCGCGACATAAGACCCTACATCGCTTTAGATGCTGGTGGCGTCGAAATCCTTAATTTGCTCAACGATCGTGAAGTGATTATTACTTACCAGGGGTCTTGCACTTCTTGCTATTCTTCAATTGGGACAACTCTTTCTTACATTCAGCAAGTTCTGAAAGCGAAAGTTTTTCCTGAAATTATCGTCATCCCGGATGTTGATCCTTCAACATTTCACACACATTAAGGCCTATTCATTGCCTTGAATAGTTGTAGCGGAGCTTCCAATAAAACGAACACTCTAGATAGTGTATGATTGTTAAGCGTTACAGCTTGTGAATGTTAAACACTCAAGGAATAGTCTGAACCAAAATTAAGATAATTTAAACCACGGATACGCTGCAGTCTATTAGCAATCCCAATTTTAAAAATAAGCTATTTTTCTTAAGTCTTTAAAAGAAAATGGTTCACTAGCATAAAGTGATGGCACATTTTTGTTTTGCTATAATAAAGGTTTGATTTTCTATTGCTTTTTTCGAGAAAAAGTTTCATTTATTATTAGTATGGAAAAGCAATCTTTCAAACAACTTGTTGCCGATTTTTTTTATCGAGCTGGCATAGCGATTGATGGACCCGCTCCTTGGGATATTCGCGTACATGATGAGCGTTTCTATACGAAGCTGATTGCAGAACAGTCTTTGGGTCTTGGGGAAGCTTATGTAGATGGCTGGATTGATTGTGAGGCTATCGACGTTATGATCTTTAAAATTTTGCGTTCGCATAGTTTAGAGAAAGAAAGGTTAACTTTTAAATCATTTTTTCAGCTTATTAAAGCGCGGATCATGAACCCTCAAACGTATTTGCGCAGTTTCGAGGTAGGAAAAAAACATTACGACTTAGATAACGATCTCTTTGCAGCCATGTTGGATCAAAGAATGATTTATTCTTGCGCTTATTGGAAAGAAGCAAAAAATCTCGATGAAGCGCAAGAGGCAAAATTGGATTTAGTTTGTAAAAAGCTCCTTCTGAAACCTGGGATGACCGTTTTGGATATCGGTTGTGGATGGGGCGGTTTTGCCGAGTTTGCCGCTAAAAAATATGGCGTTTCTGTTCTTGGCATTACGGTTTCGAATAGACAGTGTGAATTTGCTAGGGAGCGAACACAAGGGTTGCCGGTTGAAATTAGGTATGAGGATTACCGTAAAACTCGGGGTTCTTTTGACCGCATCGTTTCTATTGGTCAGTTTGAGCATGTAGGTTATAAAAATTACGCAAAGTACATGACACATGTGAGATCATTGCTAAAAGACGATGGTCTTTTCTTGTTACATACAATTGGCAACAATCTTTCTAGATCTTATGGTGAGCCATGGATGGTAAAATATATTTTTCCTAATAGCATGACTCCATCGATAGTACAAATTTGTCAAAGTTTTGAAGGCAAGTGGGTCATGGAAGATTGGCATAATTTTGGTCCTGACTATGACAAAACTCTAATGGCTTGGCACAGGAATTTTGCAGAAAAATGGCCTGTATTAGCTTCTCAATACTCAGCAAAATTTTATAGGATGTGGCGCTATTATCTTTTAAGTTGTGCGGGAGCTTTTAGAGCGCGTTCTATTCAGCTATGGCAAATTGTGCTTTCAAAAAATGGCTTAGTTGAGGGTTATCCTTCTCTTCGCTAAATCAAGGAGTTTGCCCTGTGCCTTACCGTGAAGATATTCCTGGATATATGCCTAAAAAAGATTTAGAGATCATAGAGGCTTTAGCGGGAAGCATCAAAGAAAATGGTCTTATAGTAGAAGTCGGTTCTTATTTTGGCCGCTCTTCTTGGGTATGGGCAAAATCCTCTCCCCCCCATTCTACAGTTTATTGCATTGATCCTTGGCCACACTTGGATAGTGTGAGAGGCATCTTTGATGTAAGTCTTGAAGATTTCAAAAGCTATGTTCAAGATTGTCCAAATGTGGTTCCTATTCAAGGTTATTCACCTCATATCCCATGGACGGAAGATCTTTTGGTAGATCTTGTGTTTATCGATGGCAATCATTTTAGTCCTCATGTCGACAATGACCTGCAATTTTGGTCTAGAATGCTTAAACCCACCGGCATTTTGTGCGGCCATGATTTTAATCCCCTAAGATACCCAGATGTTTGTGAAACGGTTATCCGACTTGCTCAGGAGTCGGGGTGGCCTTTGAGAATCTTTGAGGGCAGTACGATTTGGTATTTTGAAAAAGAAAAAGAACAATTTTCTTTAAGTAATAAAAGGATGGTATCTCAGCGTTTAATTTTAGAATCTATGAGCTGGCAGCCTACTCTAGCTCAACTAGATGTCGTTCGAAGAATCTATCAACAAAAACAGGCGTAATCTTCTTCATTACGTAAACCAAGGAAGGTCTATATGAGATTTACAAGTAGTATTGGCTTTTTACTCTTAGCAATTTTTTTAATTTTGTGGGGGCTTGTATTAGTCGCACCTCAATTTGCTATCCCGTCAATCATTCTTGGCATTTTAGCCATTGTTTCTGGAATTTTTATCTTAATTGGCCGCTGATTTAGTTATTTAGTCATTTTTTTGAGCTTTCGGCTGGTTTTACTAACCATTTGAAAGCTCTCTTATTCTTAATATTATAATTTTTTTAAAAGGTAAATTATGCACCCTGATTTGCATCAAGAAAGAACAATTTCAACAAGAACGAATAGTACAGTTTTTCGAACAAAAAGTTCAGATGAGCCAACAAAACAAGGGACCTTGGGTGGGCGTAAAGTGACTAAAAGCAGGGCGGCTTCCACGCCAGAAAAAGGGCAGGACTCCTTGTCATTTTCTATTCCCAAGAGTCATAGTTTTAGCGGTACTGAAACGCTGCAATCCCCGAGATTTCAATCACAAAATTCTTTCATCAATTTGATTCCTTTTTGTTCTGGCTCTAAAAGTCCTCGCTTGCCGAATTTAGCCAGAGATCTTAAAGATGCCTACGAAACCCGACTTGCCAGTTCTAAATTAGTACATTTAAGAATAAGATCAACCGCTACGTTAGACGATGAGCTAAAAGCCATGATTTTTGAAGAGCTCTTAAGCAGCCCAAAAATGCTCTATGCTGAGAAGCAGGCTTGGATCTACGAAATGTGGGAAAGCTTACAGAAGCTGGATGGTCCTTTAATGAGTCCTTTGATAGGTAAGTTGCTTGTCTTTAAGAACACATTGGAGATAAATGCTCAGAAGAGCAGCAATGAGCCATTTATAAAACAAGTGAGTGCTTTTTTAGGGCAGTTCAGAAGTGGTTCTGAGGACTATCTAAAGGTAGATGCCTCCATGCATCATATAATTACGGTAAAGTTTTTCCTTAATGGGTTTGATAGAATCCCGAACCCTCTTGTCAAGAGTTTTATAGGAGAAGCGCTCGACCTCGATTGGATTGAAAAGCTAAGAAGCTATGGCGAAGAAGGTCCATCAGAAGAATTTATAGATCTTTGCAAGGAAGCTGCTCAACTCGCGAGTGTTCTACCAATGCAAAGCCCGTTAAAGAGGGAAGCGGCTAGGCCCCTAGAAGAAGACAATGAAGAAGAGGAAACGTCCTCTGAGTCTGAAAGCCTTTCAGATCAATCCGAGCGCTATAAGGAAGGAGATTTTAATTTCTATCAAGAGATCGCTCGTCCTGTTGAGCAGGATCATTTAAAGTGGTTTATGGATGACTTTAAAACCCAATATCCACAATTTTGGAATGATCAAGGTAGACTAGTAACAGAATGGGATATCGCCTCAAGCCCTTGTGTCAATGCCTTTGAAGATAAGCGCTCCCTTCTTGTCGAACAGTCCTTTGGCCTCAATTTATCGTTCCCTGTTGAGAAAACAATTGAGAAAAAAGAAAAGGAAGTTGAACAAAAGAAAATTAAAAAAAAATCTAAAAGGAAGTCTAAAGCTTCTAAAGAGATAGAAGAGCCAACAGAGCATTCAATGGAGATGGTTCTTACGTTGAAAATACGACTTCTCGGAACCTCGGAGTACGATAAGCGGCAAAAAAAGTGGGTTTCCCGAAATGTGTCTATTGAAAGCATTAATACAGAAGAATTTCTGAATTGCTTAAAAACAAATAAGAGGGTAGATGCTCCTCTCTCTTTTTCTGAATTGCAAAAAATCGTCCAAGACGCCATCGTTGTGCCGGACCATCTCTCTTTTTCTGGTATCTTTGAGCGGGATGTTGAGGGGGAACTAGATTCTGTTTTGGGAGATCAATCGGTAGAAGATGAAATGGATTCCCTAGACTGCCATCCTGGGTCTCGTGTGTATGGGCTTGAAGGGACAGAAATGAGTGATTCTCCTAACTATACAACTGAGTCAAGCCTAATTTTTGAATCAGATGAGTCAGAAGCGGAAGAGGAAATTGATGAACAAACATGAAATCATTCTATTTTTAAAAGAGTTGCGAGATAAAATTATTTGCCACTTTGAACGCTACGAGCCTGAGAAGCGTTTTGAGCGTAAATGTTGGGAACATCATTCGGGTGGTGGAGGAGAGATTTCGGTTATAAGGGGGGATGTCTTTGAGAAAGCCGCTGTGAACTTTTCGGCTGTTTCAGGCGATCACTTCCCTGCCATCGATCCAAGTGAGGAGAAAGAGCCCTTTTTTGCTACGGGGGTGAGTCTTATCACCCATATGGCAAACCCTCATGCTCCAACAGTCCATATGAATTTGCGCTACATTGAAACCAGCAAGAGGTGCTGGTTCGGTGGGGGCTATGATTTAACCCCTATGGGATTTCCCTACGAGGAAGATACGCACCATTTTCACCAGGTGGCTGAGCAATCTCTAGCCGCCTTTGGTGAAAATTTATACAACGCATTTGCTGAAAATGCCAAGAAATACTTTTTCATTCCGCACTGGAAAAAAGAGCGAGGTGTTGGAGGTATCTTCTTTGACCATTTTAATCGTGGAGACTTGGCAAAGGATATTCTAGTTTGGAAAAGTGTGGGCGATAGTTTTTTAGAAGGTATCTTGCCTATCTATGATAGGCGAGTGGGTCAGTCTTTTGATGGGGCTGACCGCTTAAAGCAGCTAAAATTACGCGCTCATTACGCTGAATTCAATCTTCTGTATGATAAGGGTACAAGATTTGGATTTTTATCAGGAGGTAATCCTGAGGCAATTTTATGTTCGATGCCGCCTTTAGCGAGTTGGTAGGGGGAGGGGAGGCCTTAACCTCCCCTGTTAGATTTTACTGAAGTAAGGTGAATTGCGGCTTCTGAATGCCTGCAGTTTTGCATTGGATTTCGTTCATCAAGGTAGGCCAGCTCTTCGAAGGCCTATACTGTGCGTGGCTTAAACCATCTATAAAGGCACATGTTAAAATGCCCCCCTCGTCCGTTGCCCAGGAATAGCCGCCCGGCTCTGCACCTGAGACAATCAGCCAACCGCGTGATCTTGCAAAAAGAGCTTGCGCTTGAGGGCTGACACTCCTTCTCTCAAGTGTTTGAAAGTCAAAAAGCGTAGTATCTGGAAACTCATCATTGTTCGCACAGTTGTTGCAACAGTCGGCAATAACCATTCCAAACTTTAATTTCTTAGCAGTTAGATGTTCAATGATTTCGTCTAGAGCAATGTACTGATTCGCTGCTGTGAATTGCAAATAGGGCCACGGGCTTCTTTTTTCCTCTGTGCGGTAACCATGACCTGAATAATAGAAGAGAAGGTAATCATCATGCTGTACCCTTAAAGTGTCAATAGCTCTTAAAACTTCTTGTCTAGAGACAAAATCCTCCCGAATCACATGGATGCGTGGAGCTGCTCCAAGAACATATGCTAATTGTATAGACTGTTCATGCATAAGCCGAAGGTCCGAAACGGTCTGATGCCTCAGGTTGCTTAGGGTATCCCCCACTAAAATAATATGAAAAGTAGAAGCTTCACTTATTGAGTATGCTAAAGAACAAAACAACAAAAGTAACGAAAAGATTTTATTTTTTATTTTCATAATTTCTTTGTTTTTAAATTAAAGTAAAATAGAAATCATACAACAGTTTAATTTAAAAAATAAGAATTAATTATGTTTTTGTTCTGTCTTTTAATTAAAAGTATAAAAATAGATAGGTGTATGATAGAGATCTTTCACAAAAATAAGCCGTTTTGGCTTTTGGGAAGGAAGAGCAAAAGTGTGGCTAATAATGAGGGTTTGAGAAGCTGCCTCTTGGCGAAATTTTTTATTAAGCCGCTCCATTGCCTTAGGAAAAAGGTAGCAGATAAAAAAATGCGTTCCTGTAAAACTTACCTTAAAAAAATCTTCTCTTTTAAAAACTAGGTTCTTGTGCCGTTTAAAGAGCTGGCGGCCTTTACAAAAAAGGTAGGGAAGCCAGGAAATTTCATAAGCAACCACTTGCGCTTGAGGGTATTTTTCTGCTAAAGGAAAAGCTAGAGTGCCCCACCCTGAACCCAATTCGAAAAGGATTCCTTCATAATTTAAAGGAAGCTCTTTCAGAAGGGTTTTTTTGACTTTTGTACTAGTTGGCATAGGAGAAATACCATAGAGAAAAGTTGCCCAGACCAGGGATAAACTTAAAGCGATTAACGTTATGAAAAAAATCCAAATAATAGCTTGCATTGCTTAGGTTTTGTTCAAATGGTTATAATGGTTCAACAAAGGCCTTTTCATGAGACTATTATACCTTAATCATCCTAGATATTAATCGAAATGGAGAAATCATGAATATCAATGTGAACGATCCTACAGTTTTAGAGAAAATTCATGATTTAATACGGTTTTGTGGAGTAGAACCGGAAGGTTTTTCCAGCGAGTTAATCACCCAGATGATGCAAACCTGCTTAAAGCTTGCACAAAACCAGCATGATATTGGCCAGCTCAAACTGATGACGCGAGCATTGAAAGAGATGCGTTATGCTTATAACATCTTTAATCAGTATGAAGGGGTTCCAAGAATTAGTATTTTTGGATCGGCAAGAACCCCTGAAGATCATCCCGACTACCTTTCTGCCAAGCAATTTAGTGCGCACATGGCAGAACATGGCTGGATGTGTATTACTGGTGCTGCAAATGGGATTATGAAGGCAGGGTTGGAGGGCACAAAAGCTGAAGCAAGCTTTGGTTTATCTATAAGATTGCCATTTGAAACGCAAAACTCCGTGATTCATGGCGATCCTAAATTAATTATGTTCCGCTATTTTTTTACACGTAAATTGATGTTTGTGAGCCATTCTAATGCAACAGCCTTTTTTCCAGGTGGCGTGGGAACGATGGACGAACTATTTGAAGTGCTCACTTTAATCCAAACCGGTAAAGCTAATATTATTCCGGTGGTCCTTATGGAGGGAGATCGGGGAGATTACTGGCAGCATTGGCAACATTATGTTCATAAACACCTACTTGGTAATGGCTGGATTAGTCCAGATGATGAATCTCTTTTCTACATCGCCCCCTCTATTGATGCAGGTGTCAACCATATTTTGCAGTTTTATCGTCGTTACCATTCTAGCCGTTACGTCAAAGATTGGCAGGTTCTTAGAATCAAAAGCCCTCTTACAGAAGAGCAATTAACACTCCTAAACCACCAATTTAGCTCTTTGCTTGAGAAGGGGATGATTACCCAAGGAACAGCTCTTCCTGAAGAAGATGATGTCCTCGATTTACCAAGATTAATCCTTTGTCCTAAGAGGCGAGAGGTTGGCCGTTTGCGTTGCCTTATCGATCAGATCAATGCATTTTAGGAGGGAAGAGCTAGAAATTTATCGAGCGACTAGCGACACAAGCTATTTGCTTCCTGAGTTTGTCTCTGCAATTCAAGCGGGATTTCCTTCGCCCGCTGAAGATTATATCGAACGCTCTTTAGATTTAAATGAATTGATGGTGAAGCATCCGGCAGCAACGTTTTTCGTGAGGGTTGAAGGCGATTCGATGAAAGATGCCCACATTCAATCTGGGGATATTTTGGTTGTCGATCGGGCTCTAGAACCCACTAATGGAAAAATTGTCGTCGCCATTGTTAATGGGGAATTTACTGTAAAGCGTCTAAAAATTGCCAAGGATGGGGTTTTCCTCGTTCCTGAAAATAACGCTTACCCAGCCTTAAAAATTCACTCGGAGACCGATTTTCAGGTTTGGGGGGTTGTCACCTATGTTATCCATAAATCAGGATAAGTTCGTTGCTCTTGTAGATTGTAATAGCTTTTACGTTTCTTGTGAGCGCGTTTTTAACCCAAGCTTGCGTTTTCGTCCTGTCGTTGTACTCTCTAATAATGATGGCTGCATTGTGGCTCGCTCTAAAGAAGCAAAAAAGCTGGGAATCCCTATGGGGGCGCCAGCCTTTGCCCATGCCCATCTTTTTGAGATTCACAAAGTTGCCGTCTTATCCTCCAATTATGCTCTTTATGCCGATATGTCTCATCGTGTGATGGAATGTTTGGCTCAATTTTCGCAAGAAATGCAAGTTTATTCAATCGATGAGGCTTTCTTGCTACTTGATAAAGAAAATATAGAGAAGCAGGCTCGCACTATCTACCACACTATTCTTAAGTGGACAGGTATTCCTGTTTCTGTAGGTGTAGGTCGGACAAAGACTCTCGCCAAACTCGCCAACTTTTTTGCTAAAGAAGCAGGAGAAGGAATTTTTATCCTCCAAGAGAAGAGTGATGAGGAATATTACTTAAGCAAGTTTCCTGTGGAAGAAGTATGGGGGATTGGCTACCGTACGGCCCAATTTCTAAAAAGCCGTGCGATTTACACAGCAGATCAATTTCGAAAGCAGGAAGATACCTGGCTAAAAAAGCAGTTGAGTGTTGTGGGCTTGAGAATGGCCTGGGAGCTTCGAGGCATCCCCTGTCTTCCTTTAATCGAGGAGCCGGCTCCGAATAAATCGATTCTTTCTTCTCGTTCCTTTGGAAAGGTCGTGACCACTTTTGATGAAATTGCCGAATCTGTGGCTACATTTACGGCAATGTCAGCAGAAAAGTTGCGTGAGCAGAAGCTCTCTGCCTCTTTTCTTGAAGTGTTTGTCATGACAAGCCCTCATCGCGGAAAGGAATTTTATCGCAATAAAGTGCTGATAAGCTTTGCAGAACCTCTAGATTACACCCCTGCTTTAATTCAACATGCTAAGCAAGGATTAAAATCGATTTTCCGAGAGGGTCTGCTTTATAAAAAAGCTGGTATCATGCTGGGAGGGCTTGTTCCCACTGCTCTTGGTCAAATGGATCTTTTTTCCCCTCAGGATCAGCAATCACAAAAGCGCAAACAGTTGATGCAGACGATGGACCATTTAAATAAAAAGCTTGGCTATAAGGCGTTAAAGTTTGCCGCCGAGGGAACCAAGCCCTCTTGGCAGTCCAATAGGCAATATGCGTCTCCCAGTTTTACCTCGCGCTGGGAAGAGCTTTTAAAGATCATGCTGTAGAGGTTTTTTGCGTTTCAATCAGCTTCTCAACATTTCTAGCTAACTGATGAGCAACTTCTGATCCTAATTCATCAAGTTGACGAGCTAGCTCTTTAAGAATGTCTATTATCAGGCCAATAGGCAGAACAGTGTTATTGTGGATAAGGTTCTCAATATATTCAAAAAATAGCTTATTATTATTGTCAAATAATCCCTTTCTTACCAGCTGAACCATAAGGGCATTTGCTATACTTGAAATACCCATAAAATCGGATTCTCTATTATTAAGGATAGGGATGAGGCAATCGTTAAAAAAATAAATAAATAGCAATTGGTAGCTAGATATATCCTCAGAAAAAACTTGAGAGCTTAGGTGCATGGCAATTTTTTTTATAAAATAACTGGAGGTATCCGAAGAACTAGCAAGTTTCTGGAAAAATTTTTTGTAATGAGATAGAAGTTTTGAGCGATTTATAAATAAAAGGGGATGAACTTTTTCTAAAAATAGGTAGTAGGTATAGAGAGCTTCTGGCTCTATTTCTTCCAAACAGGAGAGAATTTTGTCGATTGCCAAGAAAATCTGTGTCGAGGATTCAAGGTAGGAGCGTTTACCTGTAGAATGGACAAAGAGAGCTTGGGCGACTAAGAAGTAAGGAAAATTTCTTACTGAAAAGAGTTTTTCTAGCAAACCACAAATGTCCAAGAAATGAATTAAATGATTGGAAAAGTTCTCTTCGCTGCTAATAATATAATAAAAAAACTTTTCAAAGCTTTGATCAAAAATATTGCGTACTTCCTTATGAATAGAGGAGAATTTGCTAAAAGCCACCCCGAGGGCTTCAAAAACATTTGTGGAGGGAGGCACATTAAGAAGCTCTATAATCAGCTGCAACCAAAGCTGCTGGGTTCGCAATGATTTTTCAGAATTGGTATTTTTTTGAATTTCCATTGCTAGTTGCAAGAAGTCATTTCCAGAACTGATCCCAAGTGCTTGTAAAGTAACTTTATCAAGTTGAAAAGAAGTATCAGAAGAGGATTTTTTTGCTCTACTTGCCATGTGCTCGATTAATTTTCTAAGTGAAGTACAAGTGGTGTTTCCTAATTTGGTAAATGCCAAACAGTCTATGGCACTAAAAACAGTAGCTATTTTAGATTTAAAAAGCGTTTCATCTTCTATTAAATAGACCAAGTTTTTCACTGCTTCTTTGGTCATTAGTTGGAAGTGATTTTCTAAGGAGGGGGGTAAAGATAAAAGATTGGGCCCTCGATCTCTTGTTAACCAAACATAGTCGGCGAGTTGATCTAGAGAATGGCTGACAATCTCCTTCGTGTTCACTTGGCGTGCGATATCAAAAGCCTGTGCCCAAAAAGAAAATTGCCTAGCAATGGACTGAGGGTTCGTTATAGAAACATGTTCTTTAAGTAAGCTTGCCGTAAGGTAACAATAGGCAAGAAGAGGAAATGTCTTTGAAGAGTAGGGGCCTTCTAAGGCATGCTTTAGGAAGGCTGCTAGTTTTGCTTCTTCGGAAATGTTCTCAAAAACCTGACCTGTGTCTTGTTGATAAAGGTGGGTAAGAAAAGATAGCAATTGCTTCTTCACTATTTTTTTTAGATGGGGAGCTATTTCCGTGAGGGCTTCTAGGAAAATGAAAAGGTTAGATCTTTCTAACAATCCCTGGATTAATTTTTCCAAAGTTTTAAAAAAATCAGTAGGGTCATTGCTGTTTTTAGGGTTGCTGAGAAGGCTAATAACCAATTCGCTAGCAGCTTGATGAAGGGTGGTATCCTTAGACTCAATCAGCTGGCAGAAAAAAAGATAATCATTTTCTATTTCCAAGTCCGTAAGTTGTTTGTGAAGGTCCACTAAGCTCTTAAGATCTTTGATTTGCTTAGAGGGGGATTCAATGAAGCTAAGAGCCTTGATGAAGTAGCTTTTCTTTAAGGAACCCTGTGAGGATTTAGGAAGAAAGTCTAAAAGGGGATCTCTCGCCCATACAAAAATATGCTTAGAAGTTGTTTCTAATAATAAAAAAAATATTTTTTCAAAAATAGCCTGTTTGGTTTTCTTTTTAAGTTCAAAAGTACCGGCAAAGTGCCCTCTCTTCAAAGCTTGAAAAGTTTTTTCGTGATAAACGTAGTGCTCGAGGAAGTGTTCTATAAGTTGCTGATCCCAGCAAGAGGTTGCTTCCATTACCTCAAGAACAAGGGGGATATTTTCAAAATTTTCAGCAGCAAGAAAGAGCCATTTTGCGAGGTGAGGTTGCAAGGAGGGCTCTTTTTTAAAAACGTGGGCGATTTGCACGATGCAGCGCTCTTTGAATGGCTGATTAGCTGATAAATAAAAAACATCTAAATAATTCAAAAGAAGCCGCAATGTTTTTTTTGTTGGCATGAGGCGTTTTGTTTTCAAAACAAAAGCTAATCGCGAATAAGATGCCACTTTTTCTTTTAGGTGATCTTCTTGCTCCAAAATTCTCTGAAAAAGGGGATACAGAAGGCCTTCTTTCACGCAGGATGAAGAGCGTGGAATTTTGTAAACCTCTATAAGCTTTAAAAGCTGGAGGGTTTCTCTAACACAGTCTCCAGCTAGGAGAAGTGCAAAAAGATCTCTTTCATAAGGTTTAAAGAGGGCAATTAGCTTCTTAGAAAAAATCTCTTTGTTGCTGTAAATAGTTTCAAGAAAAGAGACTAAGCGGATGGCAAGATCATGATTTTGTTTGATACAAGCAGCCTGTATTATCTGCCCGATGAGAGCTAGGCAAAGAGAATCTTTTAATGTAATGCCTGGCGCTTTTGAACAAGGAAGACTTTGCCATTGTTCAATAAGGGAGAAAAGACAGGGGATTTCAAAGGGTTTAAGTGTTTTTGTCTGAACAAGATTAAGTTGTGATTGGAACGTCTGAATCTCTTTGCCCTTTGGTGCTTGAGTATTGAAATAATTTAAAATTGCCGTAAAGAATTTTTGGAGGTCGCACTGTTCTTCATCGAAATGATAGGAGCTTAAAAGGATTTCAATCTGTGGGTCTCTTGTCAAGATAAGTTCTAAAAGGGCATTAGTCTGAAGCTCTTTACGCTCAATCTTATCCAATTCAAGGCACCAATGATTCTGAAGCGCTCTAATTTTTTGATAGGGAGGAAGCTCTCTCACAAGCGTTGTTGGTATGAACGGTTGTTCATGAGAGGTTTTTAGATCAAAAGAAACCTCTGGTGGATCAAATTGTTGAATACGCGTCAACCTTTGCCATGTTGAAAGCGCTTCTACTGTACCATATCGCGGATGATAAAGAAGGGTTGAGCACAGTTTCGAGCAAAGCTTTTGCCAGTTAGAATGGCTAAAGTCAAAAAGACCATAATGTTCAAGGGCGTAACGGGCCTCTTCAAAAAGTTCTTTTTCTAGAGATTTTTCTAGAAGGGTAGTAAAAAGATCTTTTTTTTCTTTTTGAAAGCTTGAGGAAGCAAAAAGAGTAAGTAGAGTCAACAGAAGCTCTGCAGTCATAGAATCATCTGTTATAAGCAATTGCTCAATGAATGAAAGTTGAAATTGGGGATCTAGAAACGTTAGATAACTTTTAAATAAACGGAGAGCAAATGCTTTATCGGAGCCTAACAAATGATTTAACAAGAATCTCAGGGAGTCGGATTGCCTTTCTGGGCTGAGTTGTGGCAAAAAATGGGAGAGTAAGACATTTGCATAAAATCGTTGTCGATTCTTAGCTAGATGGTTGATAAAACTTAAAAAAAGAGAATTTCTCTCTACATCAGAAGGTGAAAACAGGACTTGGGGGGTTAAGAATGAGGATAAGACAGCAAGTTCTTCCTTCAAAAGGTGCGGTTCTTCGGGTAGTAAGGTCAAAAGTTTACTAAATGCAATTTGTAGCCCACTGCTTCTGCCTACAAATTCTTGATTGGCTAGTAGGCATATGAAGCCCATACGATTTAAAATAGGGCTTGAATGAGAGAGCAAATGGCTATAGATATTTTTAAAATAAATAAAAAATTGCGATTGATGGCCAAAGAGCTCTATTAGATCTTTTTTTGGAGTTTTCATTTCATTAGGGCGAGGAGCTATTAAATTCCATAAAGGCAGAAGTTCTTTAAGCTGAGTTTCTTCTAAATTCTTAAGAGATTTAAGCGCAGAATGGAATTTTATAGGCACGCTTAAAGTAGCTCCTTCTAGAGAATAGACAAAAAAGCTTCTTTGCCTTTCCTTGCGTAGGGAGATAGAAAAACCTGTTTTTTCATGCCATTCATCTGAAGGAAAGCAAGAACGTGTCCAGCCGGCAAATAGGAGGAGAGCAGAAACGGTTTGGAAAGGGAGATGAACTTTAACGATTAAACGATAAATTTCTATAAAGAAAGAGTTTAACCCTTCGCTTGCTGGGATCAAGTCCCTCCATAATTTTTGATGATTTGAAAAAGGAAAATAGGGGGTTAGATTAAAGGCATATGCAATTGCATTCCCCTTTTTTTCCTTAAATGTTTTTTGGAAGAGCTCAAGATGCTGGGCTTGAAGTATAGCATTAAATTTTTTAAGGGGATTAAGGGAGGGAAAGAAGTGGCTTTTGGAAAGCAACAAGGCTCCACAGGCCAAGCTGTGTTCTAAGGGAGATTCTAGAGATTGCATACGCAAAAGGTGCAGAGCGCTATCTACAATTGCTTGATAAAAATTGTGTATCCAATGGGGATATAGAACTATGGATTCTACTGAATGCACATGGCGATTATGCAAGAAAAATTTTAGGGGTAAAAGAAGCATTTCACAGGTAAAGAGGCAAGAACTTAATTCGCTGCCAATGGTTCGTTTAATTGAGGGTTCGCTAGGATATTGATCCCTTGCCCATTTACTATAGTAGAAGTTTACGGCTTCAGAATAGCTAGCCCTTGTGTCAATAAAATCAAAAACCTCAATCGTCCGGGGCAACTCCCTATTTTTTGCCTCTAAGGCTGCAAATTCGGCATCACAGTAATCTGTCGGAAGGCTTTTTGCTATTAAATACTCCTGGACTATCTCGTAAAAATAGTCTACACCAAGAACATATGCTGCAGCTTCTTTACAGAGATAATATTCTTTAGGATCTATTCTAAGTTTGTGCAACATCTCTTGGTGACTATGCTGGTAGAAACTAAAGGGAAAAGGAGTCTCTGTACCTGCTAGAGAAATTGGCACATTTGCTATAGCCTCTAAGCGTTTTAGCTGGGAATCATTTAAAGGCGATAGAACCGTTGGATAAAAGGCAAGGCTCCCGTCAGGGTAAAGCATGCCAATATTTTGTAATTTTTCTAAAAGCGCTGATTCAACCGCATGCAATGGGTTAATATGACTTGTAATTGGCTGAGGAATATGCCAACTTGGAGAAGTTGTCATTTGGGTAGGGAGAGGCATTCCCCTTAAAAAAGAGTCAGAAGTTACATGCATTGTTTTAGCTCATCAAGTGATTGAGGGAGGGCAGTTCATTAATGTTGCGTAAGCCAAAGTGGCTTAAAAAGTGTTGGGTAATGCCGTAAAGAGTAGGCCTTCCAGGAGCTTCAAGCTTGCCGGTGGCTTCGATGAGTTGTCTTTCAAGTAAATTGTGGATAGTCCCTGAAGAGTCAACTCCTCGAAGAGCATCGATTTGAGGACGCGTTATCGGTTGTTTGTAAGCGATAATAGCAAGAACTTCTGCTGCAGCTTGAGAAAGCTTTTCCCCTCTTTTACTGCGAAATAGCATCTCTATGTAGGAGCTGTATTCTTCACAGGTTTTTAGGGTATATCCCGTGGCGACCTCTTCTAAGCGAAAAGCTCTTTCTTGAGAAATATAGTCTACTTTTAAATCTTCGATTAACTCCTTAACAGCGCGTGCCTTAAAAGGGGCAAAAGAACTTATGACTTCAACAATTTTTTGGAAAGAGAGAGGTTCGCTTGAAGCAAAGAGCAATGCTTCAATGATACGTTTAGCTTTGGTTTTAAGTTCTTGTTCTAGCTGCTGCTCTTGTTCATAAGTAGAAGTTTCGGTTTCTAATTGGAGTAGATTAATTTCCTTCATATTTACAAATGACCACCATGTTGTGTTCTCTGATAACTTGTAATGTCCCTAGTTTAATTAGCTCTAAGACAGCTAAGAATAGAGTAATGAGTTCTTCTTTGCAGCAATCTTTATGAAAAAGTGTTTGAAAGGGAAGTTTGGGGGTAAGGGCCAGAAGTTTGTTAATAGAAATCATCTTATCGGAAACCCGCCAAGTTTCTCCCTTGATGGTTTGTCGATTAGCTGATGTTTTGTTGAGGATCTCTTGGAACAGGGTAGCAATGTCAGTGATGGATAAATGGTCGATTCCTAGAGAGCGCGCAATGGCAGGTTCATTTTGTATCCCGCGGTTGAAGGAATCGAAACATTTTTCTTCTCGTTCGCTAAGGAGGTGTGCAGCTTGTTTAAATTTGCAGTAGTCAATTAGATGGTGGATAATTTCAAAGTGCGGATCTTCCCATTTTTCCTCCGCTTCTTCGACTTGTTCATTTGTGGGGAGGAGAGCCTTGCTTTTTAACCACAGAAGGGAAGCGGAGTAGTTTAAAAACTCTGCTCCCGTTTCCAAAGGAAAGTCGGTTTTGGAAGAAGAGAGCAACCTTAAGAATTGTTCTGTAATCTTTATAATCGGAATTTCATAAATGTCGATTTCCTTTTTCTGGACAAGATGAAAAAGCAGCTCCAAGGGACCTGAAAAGTTTGCTAAGGTAACTGACATAATGAATCGCCAAAACTCTCTTAAATTTCCTAAAAAAATAACGGAAAATGCCTTTTTGAGGAAGGATTACTCTAGTGAGGTATTGGCTATATTAGTCAGCCTTACAATGATCAGATGCTGGGGGGCGCAATTAGGGTAAAGATAGCACTTTGGAGATTGTGTAAAAAACTCAAAGCCTTTAGATTCTGGAATTCTAAGCCAAAGAGAAAAAGTGCTGATTTTGCCTTCCTAAAACGCTATATTTTAAGTTTTTGGCTAATTTGCCTAGATGGCCATTAAATTTTAAAAGAGTATAATTTAGATAAATCCCTCATTGGAATTTTTCATGATTAAATTTTTTTGTCAATCACTGCTTTGTTTCTGTTTTATCATTTGTTCCCTGCATGGTGACCAAGCTGAGTTGCTTAAAACAAAAGATATTAATAGCATCATGCAAGAAGTTTTTCGTCAGCATGTTGATCAAAAAGAGATTAGCAGCTCTATTATTAGGAACTCTCTTAAAAATTATATCGATCAGTTCGATCCGGAGCGAATTTACCTTTTAGAGGAAGAGGTCAGACCTTTTACTCATCCATCTCAAGAACGCCTTGAGGCAATTGAAAAAGATTACAAAGAGGGCGTTTTTACCTCTTACTACGAGTTAAACACTCTTTTTCAACAAGCTATATCGAGAGCTCGTTCGTATCGTTCGCTCATTAAGCTTGATAATTCTAAACTCTTAGTCGAGGCTAAGAAAAGCCGCTCTAGATTGCCTATGGATGGGAGTTTTGCAAAAAGTGAGCAGCAGCTAAAAATGCGCATTCGTGAGCATACCCTCGAATTTTTACACAATGAAATGCGGCGCTATGGAGCGAAGAACATAGAACAAAACTTGAGCCAAGCAGTCGCTGTTTATGAGATGTCAGCTCGCAGTTTCGAAGAAGGGTATAATTACAGGAATTTAAATGGAGAATTGCTGCCAGAGGCCCAGCAAGAGAATTTGTTCTCTTTGCATGTATTAAAGTCTTTAGCAAGAAGCTTAGATGCTCATACTACTATTTACAATCCTGAAGAAGCGTATGACATGAAAGTTCGCCTTGAAAAGGGATTTGAGGGAATTGGAATTGCTTTTCAAAAGAGCGGCGATAAGGTGTTTGTGGGGAGTTTGCTAAAAAGCAGTCCTGCTGCTCGAAGTGGACTCGTACAAATAAAAGATGAAGTGCTACAAATTAACGGCATTCCTCTTACGAACCTAACTTTTGATCAAGTTCTTGAAGAAGTGCGTGGTGGGCAAAAAGATACCATAACACTTATTCTCAATCGAAAAAATAAAGATGGGAGCGAAAGTGAGCAGCATACAGTTACTCTTAAGCGCGAGCTTATTTCTGTAGAAGATGATCGACTGGACGTGAGTTATGAAAATTTTGGCAGTGGAATTATCGGAAAAATTACCCTCCATTCTTTTTATCAGAACGATCAAGGAGTAAGTAGTGAGAAAGACATTAGAGAGGCGGTGCAGCAGCTAGACAAGGAAGGCAACTTAAGGGGATTAATTTTAGATTTGCGCGAAAATAGCGGTGGATTTTTATCACAAGCTGTTAAGGTTGCGGGCCTTTTTATCACAAGCGGTGTGGTCGTTATTTCTAAATATGCCAATGGAGAGGAGAAGCTTTATAGGGATATTGATGGAAAAACTATTTTTGATGGCCCTTTAATTGTTTTAACATCAAGAGCCACGGCTTCTGCCGCAGAGATCGTTGCTCAAACCTTGCAAGATTATGGTGTGGCTTTAGTTGTAGGGGACGACCGCACCTATGGAAAGGGGACCATCCAAAGTCAAACGGTTACCGATAATCAAAATGCCGCCTCTTATTTTAAAGTGACAGTAGGTAAGTACTATACCGCTTCTGGGAAAACTCCTCAGATGAACGGTGTGAAATCGGATATTGTTGTTCCTGGACCATTTGCGAAAGCGCATATCGGTGAAGAATACTTGGAATATGCTTTGAAGAAAGAAGACAAAATTCCTGCTGTATTTGCGGATAAATTGATCGATGTAGATACAGATTTAAAAGCGTGGTACCTCAAGTACTATATGCCTTCCCTGCAACATCGGCAACGTATTTGGAGGGAACTTGTTCCTGTTTTAAGCAAAAATAGCGAATGGCGTATTGCCCACAATAAGGATTACCAACTCTTTTTCAAACGGTTAGAGGGGGTAGACTTACAAAACTCTACAGATTCTGATGAGGAAGATGTTTTAAAAGGCGAAAAGAATTTTGGGGCAGGGGATTTGCAAATGGCCGAATCAGTTAGCATCCTTAAGGACATGATTTATTTGCAAACCAAGGTGCGCAATAACGAATACATGGTGGGATCTGAAGAACCTTTAAAAAAACTCGCTCACTGATTTTTTTGCATAAAGGAAATTTTCTCTTTCTGTTTCCACATAACCCTTAAGAGCCTTTTTGAAAGGAGGTTCTGCTTTTTATGGTAAGAAGCTTAATGGCTAAAAAAAGAATCTGCCATTTTATGATTGCTAAGAAAATGCTTAGTAAACTATGCTTGTCCTTTCCTTTGGCCAGATAGCTCAGTCGGTAGAGCAGAGGACTGAAAATCCTTGTGTCGCTGGTTCGATTCCAGTTCTGGCCACTTTTCTTTATTCCCATTTGTATATAGCTCTGAACGTTTTAAACATTAGGAGCCGCTATGCAAACATCTTTTAAAAGTCTAATTTTCCGCAGTTTTTACGCAAATGGCCTGAATCAACCCTCATAACGTTACTTTCAAACTTTAAATATCTAAAATCAGATCTTTTTCTATCAACTTTTATCTTGATTGCTGAAAATACCTGCATTTTCTTTGCCGTTCGTACAATTTTTTTATAAAAGTACAAATTAGAGTAAGGGATTTATAGTAATTTCAGTTTAATTTTTCTCTGAAATCAAGTATCCGTGGAGGGATGGCATAATCACACAATTTAAGAATAAAAGTATTAGATTATATTGAAAAGGTGGCTCACAAGCGGAATTATTTTGATGGAGAATGCTTTAAAGAACAAAAATCCTCAAGAAAATGGCGGTAACAGCAATCGCTAAAGCACCCCCGCCTGCAAATAGATAGCCAACACTATTTCGAGTGTTATTAGCTTGCCACCCCACAATATATTTAACTGGCATATTATCATTGAGGATATTGGATTCAATGGCCTCTGTCAATTTATCGAGTCTTCGGTTGAAGGCTTCAAGTTCTTGGGCATTTGAGGCTAGCTCATGCCTTTTTTGCTTGATCCGCTCAGTTCGTAGCTCTGCAAGATCGGCCCAGCTTTTATTGCGATTTGCTTCGTGCCATTCAATACCTATTAATGCCGCATACTCATTTAAATTTTTCTGAATAGAATTCTTTTTCACAGTGGAAAATATATGAGCTGTAACAAGAGCTACAGCACAAGTTCCAGCAATCAGTGCACCTGCTAGAGGAACTGGAAGAATAGCAGCAGTATAAGGAATTGTTCCTACTGCTGATAGAATGATTCCGGCTAACTTTGTCACCATGGTTGTTGCATAACATCCGGTAACAATAGGTTTAATTAGCAAGTTGTTGGATTTAATTGCATGTCCTTTCAAATCAGTACCATCATAGTGATGGCCCATTGTATAGTATTCGGGACATTCTCTTACTGTGAATTGATTATTAAGTGTTCCATAGAGGGATCCAAGAATAATTGGAAGTGCTATCATTTGAATGTGTGTTATTGGAATGAATAGGGATCCTGCAGCCAGAAGGGTCAATCCAAGGGAGTGGTACACTATATTACGAATTTGGGGGTTATTCGAAAGAACCGTATGGGGAGACCCTGTAATTAAACGGACTAGCTTTTCACCAGTATGCCACGTCAAAAATCCAACACCAATTGATGCAGCAGATGCAATTCCATTCACAGCTCTTGCGATATAAAATGCCGTCTTAAAAATTGAGAAGATGATGTGTTTTGGAACCACACAGATATTTTTCAGACATGTTGAGGCATTAATTGCTCCATTGCATAACTTATAAATTTCCCCAAATATGAAAAATGGTGAGGCAATAAGAGTTGCGATTGATTGAGCAAGAGAAGCCAGCTCGTACTTAGTTTGAGTAGATAATGTATGGATATGGCGTTTAAAGTCATTACGAAAGATAACACCTTGCCCAACTTCTTGGCCCATTCGAGTTGGCATTTCTACATCTACTGAAGCATAAGGAACTAAGATCGCCTCTCTTTGCTTATCCCCCCAGAGAGTGAATTGTTCCACTAAGCTTCTTGAAACGACAACTTGACTCGCCATAATAACTAACTGTTTATAAAAATTTGTTGTGTTTTATTTTTTAAATAAAATTACACACAATCGATAATAGTTATTTTTTTTTGAACATCCACATTAATTTTTGTTCTACAAGCGGACGGCTTGACACTCCACAACTCTTTATATAGATTTGGCAATTCTTGGCCGATAAAATCCTTTATCCACAACTTCTAATAACCTTAAAGCCGCATGACTTGGGACACGAGTTCCAGATTCCCAGGATTGGACGGTTTTAATACTGACATTCAACACTTTTGCAAAGATCCCCTGCGAGTAGTGATTTTGCTCTCTAATTCTTTTAATATCTTTAGCCCTATATTCAGCAGGAGGTTCAGGAATTTCAATAACTTCTGATTTAAGAGTAATTTTTCCCTCTGCATGGGATAAAGCTTCTTCTAAACCTTTTTTAAGACCTTTAAATAATTTACTCATTTTTAATCCTCCTTTTAATAGAATCTGCTAATTGCTTCAGTTCAGCTTTTTCATTCTGAGAAAGATTTTCCTGTTCATTTTTTGCATAAATGAAAAGCAAAAATAAAATTAACCGATTTTCGATATATAAATAGCAAACTCGAAAACCGCCACTTTTGCCTTTGTTGGCAGATTTTAAGCGGACTTTCCGTATCCCTCCAGACCCAGGAAGCATATCACCTTGCTCTGGATTTTCTACTAAGCTTTTCTTGAAATCCTCAAAATCTTCTTTTTTGAGTTTTCTTCGTGCCATAAGACCTTCAATCGTATCTTCAAAATCTCGGGTCTGTATCAGTTGACATTTCATATTCTTATATATACTACTTAGTAGTATAGTTTGTCAAGACAGTAGTTTAAGTCTTTAGACTGTGAAGCTAAAAATTGTCGATGGGTAATCTCTTTTTCAAATTCCCTATCCCATTGAATGAGGATTGGTTCTACTTGGCAGAAGGAGATGGGAGCAAGAGAGCAGGCGTTTTTTTTATATAGCTCTTCTTTTTCTTAAAACGACTCCTGAAAGAGGGGGCCTTCAATTTTTAGCCTTCCATATATGGTAAGGCCTTCCTTTGACAAAAATAGGTGAGTATTCGGAAGGAGATTTGCTGTCTCCGAGCCTTACTTAATGGTAAAATAGGTGATTTTTTCTTTATTTGTCTTTACAAAAGCTTATCATTTGATTGCTTACATTTTTAATAAAATATATTCTCTTTCGAAAAAGAGGTTAATTATGGCAAAAAACTTATCATTAAAAAAACTTAATATCTTTTTCCTGCTCATTTTTTTACAGTTAGGAATTTTATGCGCTTCTGAATCATTTGATGAGACATATAGCATAAATATCAAGGGAAGCCGGGGAAGTGTGCATCCTCCCCACATTACGAACGATTATTGGACTGCTTTAAATTTCATTTATTTTGACAACGGGTTATACGGAGTTATATCGTCATATTGGAAGCATGAATCCCAGGCAAAGGAAATGGCTGGTTTCACATATTCTGGTATTGTTAATATTATCCCCCATTTCGAAAAGGGTTTTTTTATAGTATATAAAGACAGCGAATATGAAACATTTCTTGATCAGCTTTGGGTAGATGAATATCATGAATTCGGAGAGCTTATCCAAGTTTTATCGATAACAGAAAATAGGATTCCTCATTGGTTTTGGAAGGACACATATCGATATGTGATTGAGCTTAACGATGGAACATATTGGTTAAACTCTCAAGTCTCTCGCTGGGAAGCGCCATGGGAAATAGGTTCAAGAATCATTAAGATCGGAAATAGCAAACATCCTTGCCTTATTAATATTGACAATGTCCAAAAACAAGACTATTGGGTCATTAAAAAGAAAAACAATTCCTATCTTATGGATCTTGAGCGCTTATAAAGCAGATGCTTTTGACTCGCTATTCTACTTCTATTAGGGGGTAAATGCCTTTTACCCCTTTTCTAAAAGGGCCGGATGTTTATTTGTTGAAGCTTACGAAGAATTGTGCCTTCAGGATGTAATTTTATAAAAGTTTTAAGCTCAAAAGGCTTTGCGCATTTTGTTGATGGATGGATTCACTGTAAGATCTCGGTAAAGGCCACTCTCCTTTATCCTATTTAAATTATTTCTCCTTTCCCCTATTTTTAAAATGGTTAGTTTTCAGCCAGATAACGGTATTTTTTTCCGTTCATCTTTCAAAAGCGATTGGCCGATTACTGTTTTGTCAGTAACATAGCTGATCTTAAAAGATCCTTACCCTAGACGGGCTTCCAAATAACGGTTAAGATCGAGAAGTTTTAAGTCGAGATTATGCTTTTTTAGTTCAATGAGAATGCTAGTTAAAAAAGTTGTAAATCAGTCTAAACTTGCCCTCTTATTAAGTTATAACGCTCTAATAGTTCCTCTGATGCTAAAAATTGTCGATGGGGGATCTCTTTTTCAAATTCCCTACTCCATTGAATGAGGGTTGGCTTCGAAACATTGATTTCCTTGGAAATTTTTGAGAGAGATATCCTGTACACGTATCGCGATGAATTTTTTCTTTAAAAATTTTCATGGCGGCGACAGCGGAGTGTTTCTACTTCGTAGAAGGAGATATGAAAGCAAGAGATGTAGGAGTTTTGCTTCGTGTAGTTCTTCTTTTTCTTAAAAAGACTCTGAAAGAGGGTTTTCCTTCAATTCCTGCTGGATTGATAAAAGTTTCAAGATCGAATCATGGCAAGAATGAGTTTTTCAAAATCAAGCGCCAATCCACTTTTAGGCCTCCATATACGGTAAGGGCCTTCTTCTGACAAAAATAGGCTAATAGGAAGGAGATTTGCTGTATCCGAGCCTTAACTATTGTGAAAATAGGTTATTTTTTCCTTATTTGTTTCTACAAGAGTTTATCATTTGATTGCTTACATTTTTAATAAGATGTATTTTTCTTTTAAAAAGGGGTTAATTATGGCAAAAATCTTATCCTTAAAAAAACTTAATATTTTTTTCATGCTCATTTTTTTACAGTTAGGAATTTTATGCGCTTTTGAATCATTCGATGAGACATATAGCATAAATATCACGGGAAGTCGGGGAATGGTGTGTCCTTCCGATATTACGAACGCTTATTGTACTGCTTTAAATGCCATTTATTTTGACAACGGGCTATACGGAATTAAATTATCGCAGTGGAGGCATGAATCCCAGGCACAACAAGTGGCCGGTTTTATATATTCTGGTATGGTTAATATCATTCCTCATTTCACAGGGGATTTTTTAATGGTATATAAAGACGGCGAATATGAAACAACTCTTAACGGTCTTTGGATAGATAAAAATCATGAATTTGGAGAACTTCCCCAAATTTTATCGATAACAGAAAATAGAATTCCTCATTGGTTTTGTAAGGACACATATCGATATGTGATTGAGCTTAATGATGGAACCTCTTGGTTAACACAACCTCAATCTTCTCGTTGGGAAGCGCTATGGGAAATAGGTTCAAGAACTGTTAAGATCGGAAATAGTAAACATCCCTGCCTTATTAATATCGACAATGTCCAAAAACAAGACTATTGGGTTATTAAAAAGAAAAATAATTCTTATCTTATGGATCTTGAGCGCTTATAAACCAGTTACTTTTGAATCGTTATTCTACTTTTATTAGGGGATAAGCGCCTTTTGCCCCCTCTCTAAAAAGCTCGGATATTTATTTTGTTGAAGATTGCCAAAAATCTTGCCTTCAGGATGTGTAATTTTATAAAAGGTTTTAGTTCGGGGATTTTGCCTTTTTGTGGACGAACGGACTTACTGTAAGATCGGTAAAGGTCACTCTCTTTCCTCCCATTTAAATTATTTCTCCTTTTCCTTATTTTTAAATAGAATTATAATTCACTTTTTACAGCTTCATTTATTAATAGATTTTAAACTCTACAGAATCCACTCAAAATGACAACAGTTAATCAATTTGGAGACTGGTGGGCAAAACATCCTCAACTCCATCCTTATACCATTCCTATTAAAGGAAGCAGTAAGTGGGCTAGAATTTATTGCAGTTATGAAAGAGCTCTTGATAAGGATCAGCAAAATGGGTTTCAAAAACTTCAAGGAGAAATCGAGAAGACAATCTGTGCGGCCGTGATCTGCTTAAGTGATAAAAGTAGATATGCGGGTAATATATACGATAATTCGAGCTACTTAGAACTTTGGTGTAAATTCTCTGCGTTAGCGATGATTGTACGGCCTGTACATGCTATAGCCTCAATCGCTTATCATATTTTGGGTATTGGGTTAGTTCGAACAGTGATCAAAGATGTTAAACATAAAGCCTCTATTAAAACGATTGCGTCCAAGGCTCTACAATCGCTAGCTGAAATTCATAAAGTCCCTTATTACGAGGCTTTGTTGGAAGGGGCTGCGCTTGTTGGGATGGTTGGCGGGATATTTAAAAAAGATCTTCTCTACGAGTGCCGTGCTTTTACTGACCTTACGATGAGGAAAATGTATAAGGGGCACACAAAATGGAGTGGCTCTCCTTGCATGTATCGAATAGTGAATATCACTTTCTTCGAAAAAAGGGAGCAACAAATACATAAAGAGATAGTCTATCCAAATCTTCACGATTCTATTTTAGTGGGACTTGTGAATGTTGCCGCTAGCCTATAAAAGGCGAGAAAGCCAACTCTATGGTTGACTTTAGAAGTTACTCCTTCTTTTGAATATGCTTGCTAAGAAGTCCAGTCATTTTAAACATATCAACCGGGTCATTACTTCCAAAGACCTTAGAGAGTTTTGCATCGGGATTGATGATGCGCTTATTTGCCTCATCCTGAAGGTTATTTTGGCGGATGTAATCCCAAATTCTTTTTAAAACCTCGGCTCTTGGGAGCTCTGTTTCACCAAGGACTGCTGAAAGTTCCTCAGAAAGCGTGAACAGGGAGCCTGCTTTTTTCTCTTTTGGGGTCTTTGCCTTTGACTTAGCGGATGTTTTTGCCGTTTTGCCTTTAGAAGATGCTTTTTTTGTAGGAGCTTTCTTCTTCGCGTAGGGAGTTCTAGGGTGATTTGGGTACTTTGTTTCTAGTTCCTCTAATTTATTGACAATCACATCACACTCAGGAAAAGTTGAGCAGGAGTAAAAAGTTTTTCCAAAACGCGACTTTCTAGCCACAAGGTTTCCAGGACAATCGATGGCAGGGCAATGGGGTAAATCTTCTGACGCGATGACAACTTCGCCTTTTTTAGGAATATTAATAATTCCCTTGCAATCTGGATAATTCGTACATCCAAGGAATGCTCCAAATCGACCATGTCGAATTTTCATTTCCTTGCTGCAAATTGGACATTTCTGATCCCAGTTAAAGTCAGCAGAGTAGTTGCCTTTGTTAAATTCCAGTTCCTCAATAGATGCACGAAAGTTGCATTCTGGGTAGCTTGAGCAGCCATAAAAGTACTTGGATTTAGACCAAATTTTCTGCAATTTAGATCCACACTGAGGGCAATCTAAATCTGTATCAATTTTGGGGATGAAAGCCTCTTTTAAAGCTGTTTCCACAGATGGAGAAAATCCTTTCCAAAATTCACGCAATAAAGTTTTCCAGTCCTTGCGATTTTCAGCAATAAGCTCAAGGCTGTCTTCCATAGAAGCTGTGAAGCCGATATTCATGATTTCTTGAAAACTTCCTTCAAGTAGGGCTGCAATGACGCTCCCCAGTTCTGTCGGCTTAAGTCGGCCACCCTCTTTAGTTGTATAATCACGGCTTTGAATCTTATTCATGATTGTTGCATAAGTGGAGGGACGCCCTATTCCAGATTTCTCAAGCTCCTTGACAAGAGAGGCCTCCGTAAAGCGTGGAGGGGGCCGTGTAAAGGCTTGCTCTGACATGAGTTCGATAAGTTCTAAGGCTTGTCCTTCTTGTAATTGGGGCAATAAACGGCTTTCTTCATCCTTATCATCATCATCGGATTTCTCTTCATAAATAGCTAAAAATCCCTGGAACTTAATTTGCGATCCCGTTGCTCTTAATACAATTCTCTCTCCAGCATGGATGTCGGCGCTTACTGTATCATAAATAGCTGGTGTCATTTGAGAGGCTAAGAAGCGGCGCCAGATGAGTTGGTAGAGATGAAATTGATCCTTTGTAAGATAGCGCTGAATGGCTTCAGGGGTGTAAGCTAGGTTTGTGGGACGAATTGCTTCGTGAGCATCCTGAGCACTTTTATTTGTTGAATAGACTTTAGGCTGATCCGGAATGAAGTTTGAACCGTAATTTTTTAAGATAAAGTGCCGAGCAGCCTGGATAGCTTCCGGTTCAATACGTACAGAATCCGTACGCATATAGGTGATTAAGCCCTCGGAACCTTCTTGCCCAAGATCAATACCCTCATAAAGCCCTTGAGCAATACTCATGGTTCTAGAGGAAGAAAAGCCGTAGTGGCGGCTTGCTTCTTGCTGTAAGCTTGAGGTGATAAAGGGAGGCACTGGATGGCGACGCTTTTCTTTTCGTTCGACATGAGCTACTTTGTAGGGGCCTTTATGGAGTTCTTCGAGGAGAAGATTTGCGGTCTCTTGGTTAGGGACTAGAAAGCCTTTTTTGTCTTCCCTAGCCTCTTTTTCCACTTTTTTCCCATCAACAGAGTAAAGAAAGGCCTTAAAATTGCGCGTATCCTCTAGTGTTTTGAGTAAGGCACTTAAATTCCAGTATTCTACCGGTTTAAATGCAGCAATTTCTTTTTCGCGCTCTACAACAAGTTTTAAAGCGACAGATTGTACACGCCCTGCAGAAACCCCACCTTCTTTCCCCCTGTGAATGCGTCGATTTAAAATAGGGGAAATTTTATAACCTACAATACGATCGAGGAGGCGTCTTGCTTGCTGCGCGTTAACAAGTGCCTCATCAATTTCTCGCGGTGTTTTTAAAGCACTTAACACTGATTCTTTTGTAATTGCATTAAAAGAAACACGTTTTATCTTAGTATTGGGGGGGAGAATTTGGCTGATATGCCAAGCGATAGCTTCTCCCTCACGGTCTGGATCCGGGGATAGATAAACGGTATCACACTTTTTAGCAGCTTTCTTTAATTTTTCGATAACCTCTTGTTTGTCAGGCATGATGACATAGGTAGGTTCGAAATCGTGTTCAATATCGATACCAAATTCTTTTTCTGGAAGATCTCTAATATGCCCTATGGAGGACTCAATTTCAAAGTTTGAGCCTAAAAATTTTTTTAGTGTTTTAATTTTAGCGGGAGACTCAACAATGATTAAGGATTTGCTCATTTTATTATTTATCCCAGTAGAAAACTTTCTTTACCCTTCAGCAAGGTTTGAGTTCTAAATTCATAAGCACCGCAACTGAGCAATGCATACCTGCTTTTCTTAGCAATAAACTTTTTGATGTATTTATGCAAAATATTGAATTATTGGTGATAGATTCACCTTACCTAAGGTATGCGAATAGTCCAACCTCTTTAGAGTTTTCTTCTTATGGAAGAGAAAATTCCAAATTTAGATCAATAAAGCGTTGATTCCAGTCGAATCTAACATGAGTAAGATGAGATGGTCATCATCTAATTCACCTTGCTGACTGAACCTCAGCAAGTTGAGCATTTGCAGATATTAACGTGAACTCTAAATATTTATCTACAAAAAAGGAATGACGGCTACTTTTGCAAATAACCGCCAAAAGGATTCCTTGTCTAGAAGGAAACTGTGAGGCATCCTGAAATTTTTACTGCTTCTTCAGGGTAGCCCTCACTTTCAAAACCGGGTCGCACTTTGACGAGAAGATTCAATTCAGGAAGATAGTCTATCTCCAGGTCTGAAAAGATTTGCTCTTTCTCTTCATAGGCGAGTGAGCTATTTTTTGGACTCACAATAATACACTCCACTTACCTATACTAGGTAGTTTGATCGGCAACGCGCTCTTCACTCTCCTTAATGAGCTCAAGTAGACCAAATATTTCAAGCTGAGCATAAGGATAGTAAAGCTGTCTTTCAACTGCGTTCACCATTAATTTTTAATCTTGCAGAATGGTTTTCCTGCAAGTTTCATTTCTAACTAATTTTTTCATAAAACTCAAAGGTTGTGGTTTGTGAGCAACTAAAGACTAATGCCACCTCCTTTCTGCTCTTTAAAAAAATCCACATTTTTTGAGGGTAGAGGGCAAAACAAATACCTTAACTTAGAAAGAGTTAAAAAGTCTTAAATCAAGGCTTAAGACTTTTGCACAGATTCTATGCAAAAGACAATCAACAGCTTATCTGTTAATCTAATGTCCTGCTATACCATTTTTTCTAACTCCGATTCAATAATTAAATAGTTAATTTGATAAATTAAACTAAATAGCGTTCTTTTTAGCCGAAAAACTTGTATTAGCTTGGATAAAATCCATGAGAGAAACACCTTGATCATCTAAATGGCTTAATACCTTTTCTACTTCAGCAGGAGCGAACTTTAAAGGATGTGCTAAATTGCTAATCTGAAGAAGCTCTTCCCAACTTTTCTCTTCTGCATCCTTTTCTTTTAATTGATGCTGTAGCATGGCGATGCGTATTAAATTCATCAAGTATAAACTGCTCCCAAATTCGCGTTTGCCTTCTTCTTGGACAATTTTTAACATTTCTTCTTTAAGGGCTAAGGCATTTGAAAGCGCCTGCTTTTGATCTTCTTGAGACACCAGTAAAGAGTTTTTTGCGTAAGAGAGATAAAGAGGGCTAATTTCTTTATCAATGCGTTGAAAGTTCTGAGAGGCATAATCATGGGCAAGGTCGACACGATTAGCAATCAACAAGTTTTGTGCTAAAATTCCATCATATTTAGCGTTAAGTTCAGGATGGCGTTTTAGAATACTTTGTAATTCTCGAATAGAGCTCTCCTCTTTACCAGAAGTATTAATCGATGTAATAGCGTTCGACGCTTGGAAATAGTCGCGCTCAGCTTGTGTATTTTTATTAGCCGCGTAACGGTAAATAAGCCCTAAAGCTAAAATTAGGCCAAGGATTATAAAGAGTATCTTACGGCTATTTTTTTCTAACCATTCAAAGATTGGATGATCCTCTAATGAGGATTGTGTTAAAAAAGAAGGGGGAAGTTGTTTTGCCATATTTCACCAGTAATAGATAGTATTGTAAAGTATAGAGCGAGAAAATTTTTTGGGAAAGATGAAAGTGCCTGTAGAAGAAGAACTTCGTTTGGTGGAAATCGAACGCATAAAAACAAATCCTTTTCAGCCAAGACGTCAGTTTGCTAAAGAGGAATTAGAAGAGCTTGCAGCTTCGATAAAATCTGTGGGAATTATTCACCCTCCAGTTGTCAGGCCGCTTTATGGATCAGATGATGAATATGAGCTTTTAGCTGGAGAACGCCGCGTGAGAGCCTCAGAGCTTGCTGGTTTGAAAGCGATTAATGTGCTTGTCAAAAATTTTAGCAATCTTTATTCCGCTGAAGCTGCTTTAATCGAAAATATCCAGAGAGTAGATCTCAATCCTTTGGAAATTGCTAAAGCTCTAAAAAGTCTTGCAGAGGATTTTAGATGGACTCAGGAAGAAATATCAGAAAAAGTAGGCAAAAAAAGATCAACAATTGCTAATTACTTTAGACTTTTGACTCTTCCCTCAGAAATTAAAGAAAGCTTATCAAATGGTGCCATCAGTATGGGACATGCCAAAGCCATCTTGTCAATGCAGTATGAAAAAGAGCAGCTTGCTCTCCATGATAGGGTTTTAAAAGAAAATTTATCTGTTAGACAAACAGAAGCTTTAGTGCTAAAAAAAAACAAAGTCGAACGATCTGAAGGCTTTATTGATCCTCAGCGCGATTTTTTCTTAGAAGCAATAGCAAACAAAATAGAAGGGAGATTAGGAACAAAGGTTGTAGTAACAAGTGGCAAAGTGATCATTGACTACTACCATTTAGATGATCTAGACAGGATTTTAGCTTTTTTTAAAATTGAGGAGTAGGCCTCTTAGAAGTGAGGCTTTTTAGGGAGTCTCATGTACTTTGACAGCAAAGCAGTAGCAGCCACTTTTGGGATACTCATCGTCTTGTTGTTTTTAATAAAAAAAAGACAATGGGTGCATGCTTCCTCAAGGCTCTTTTTTTCAGATGTCCAATTACTGAAAGGTCATGAGTCGAGTTTTAAACTTTTTTGGAACTCAAAATTGAAATTCCTTTTATTAGGAAGCATGCTATGTCTTTGTGCAGGCTTTATGGACCCCCATTTGCGTTCTTATACAAATGTAGAGAGTAGAAAGCGTTTTTTTTCTCCTAAGGAGGGAGTTGGAATCTACCTTGTCTTAGATCAATCCGGATCAATGAGGGAGAAAGGCTCGTTACTGATTCAAAAGAGTCAGAAGCAAGAACTCACTAAAATGGATTTACTTAAAGTCCAAGCAGGACAATTTGTTCAAAATCGCCCCAATGATCTTATCGGCCTTGTGGGTTTTGCGCGCTTTCCTACCATTCTTTCGCCTCTAACACTCAATCATCAAAACATCTTAAATCAGCTAGACTCACTTCAAGTCGTCAAGGAATTAGAAAAAGATGGAACAGCAATAGGCTATGCTCTTTATAAAACTGCCCATCTCATCGCTTCCACCCAAGAGTACTATCTCAAAGAGGGGGAAAAATTAGAAACGGCAATCATCTTGGTATCAGACGGCCTACAGGATCCTAATCCTTTAGATCGCGGTCATGCTTTTAGGGCAATGGAGCTCGAGGAGGCAGCCGCATTTGCCAAAAAAAACAACATTAAAATCTATATGATTAATCTTGAACCGAGATTGAAAGAGAAGCGCTTCGAGCCTAATCTCAAACAATTGCAACGTATTGCACAAATGACAGGTGGCCAGTTTTTTTTAGCGGATGGATCAAACGGCATTCATTCTATCTTTCAACAGATTGATGCCCTTGAGAAGCATAAAATAACGACACCAGATGAGCAGCAATACTATGAAAAAAAAATGCTGTATGCCTATCTGGTTGTTTTGACTCTCGTTCTAGCAGGCAGTTATATGGTTTTAAAATTGACTTTTTTTAAACAGGTGCCATGATCCCACGAGACTTGACCTTCCTTCATCCTGAATTTGCGAGTTTGTTTTTGGCCCTTCCTTTTTTTGGATTATTATTTATTTTTTCAGAAAGAAAAAGAAAGCAGTCATTACGTAAATTATCAGCATTTTCACTTGATCAAATCGCTATTTTACCGACAACCCAGTATTTGCTTTTCAAAATGCTATGTTTTTGGGTTTTTTGGATATTTGCCAGTTTAGCGCTGATGCGGCCGGTAGGAAATGAACACTATGTTAATAAAAATGTGAAGGCTCTCTCTTCTCAAGATGTTATTTTCCTTATTGACTCCTCTGCTTCTATGGCCGTAACGGATACGGCAACAAATGTTTCGCGCTTTGCGTATGCTAAGGAGATTGTTGACCTTGTCATCCAACGGCTTAAAGGTAACGATATCATGCTTGTCACTTTTGCTAATGGAACAAGTTTGGTTGCTCCACAGACTCATGATGCACTTTTCTTGCGTATCAGGCTCAAAGATTTGCAAATGAATGAAGATGGGATTTCTCCTGGTACAGACTATAAAAGTGCTTTATCTGAGCTAAAACGGCTCTATTTTTTTGATCCCCAATCTGCATTTCAAACATTAATTATTTTATCAGACGGAGGAGACACCGAGTTAGAGGGCCTTGGAAATGAAAAAAGAGTGGAAGGGGCGGCAGTAATTGTCGACGCTGTCAATAAACACTTGTTTCCTCATTTAAAAATCTACGGTATTGGTATCGGCACTGACACTGGAGGGGAGGTCCCTGGAGGTCTTTATAATGGTAAGAAAGTCTTATCAAAACTAGAACCGCTTCTTTTAGAAAGCCTTAGCAAAAAAACAGGTGGTGCTTATTTTAATGCCCGTGATTATAGCCCAGAAGACTTAGCGGATCTACTTGTTCAAAAGATTAACGAGCATCAGGGGGAAGGGAAGGGGGCTAAGGAGATTGCTTTGCGAGCTTATAATGAGTACTTTCAAATTCCTCTTTTCTTGAGTATACTTGCTTTACTTCTTTTTATGTTTTTTCCAATAAGTGCTTCTTCAAAGACTTTGGCAACATTTCTTTTATTCCTGTTTCCTTTTATTAGTGAAGCTTCAGAAGATTTTTTAGCTAGGCAATTCTTTGAAGCAAGGGTCTATCCGGAATCTGCTCAAATTTATCAAGCAATGCTAAAAAAAGCGCCAGCCTCTTTACACCCCTTAATTGCCTACAATTTGGGAACGATTGCCCTGGCAGAGAGAAAATTTGAAGAGGCAATAGATTTTCTTGAGGATATACAATTTGCAAACGAACTTTCCCCAAAAGCCAGGATGCGTGCTTTGTTCAACCTGGCGATCGCCTATCGTGAATTGGCTATCGCAATAAAAGATCCTCTTAAAGAAATTTATTTTTTGAAGAAGGCTTTTGATACTCTCTTTCCTTTTGTTGGCCATCTTGAGACAGAAATCCAATCCTCAGATCTTCTTGTTATTAAGAAGAGTTTAAGCGAGAAAATACAAGCTCTAAACTCATCTTTAATAAAAGGCATAGATGAAATTGTTTTACTTTGGGAAGCTGCTTTCTTTTTTAATTCTCGTTCAAATATTGCGATGAATGGCTTGAGTGATGATAGGGCATCAAAGCCTGTTTTAGTAGAAGCTGAGAGAAGTTGGCAAAAAGGAGACACTATTAAAAGCCATCGATTAGCCAAGCAGCTTCAAGAACAGTTGGTGGAGTGGATTTATCAATCCTATAATCCATTTCTAAAATGGACGTTGCTTGAAGATCTTCAAAAACTTTATCTTTTAAATGGGGCTAAGGATTTGATTGCTGTGTTCCAAAGTCGAGCTGCATTGCTTTTCCCTAATAACGAGCAGCTTTTACAAGGAGAGCAAGATTTGCAAAATAGTAGATTATGGGAAAAAAAAGGCAACAGAGCTTTAGCGGAATCTTTTTTTTTAGATGCTTCCTTTGCTTTAGAGCAATTAGTGATTAGCCAACAGCGGCAGCCAGTGATAAGGGCCTTTAATTATCTCATTGCAAGAGGGCAATTCCTTTTAAAAAAGGAGCGTTTGAGACTGAGGTACCCTGCAGAGTCTGTTTTAATACCTTCGATAATTCAGGAAAACGAGCAGATTTTACAAGAAAGTAAAAAATTACCAAAAGTCATTTACGCCTGGCAAATTTTGCGTTTTAATGAGGGAATTTGCCAGTGCAACCCCTGGAATGCGGTTTTCCCTCTGCTCGATCAAGCCGACCAAAAGTGGAAAGAGGCCTCTTCTCAGAGTCCATCGTATGCCAATTTGGTAAAGAGAAAAGAGGCAGTTGCAAAATGGCAGGAGGCTTTAGAAATTGTGAAGGAGAAACCAGAAGGGCCTCAAAAAGAACAGAGAAGCCGCCAGCTTCTTAATGAACTTCAAGAAATGGAACTTTTAGACAGGGTTCCTAGGAAATCAGCACCTTTACCCCCTGGAGAAAAATTTTGGTAAGGTATCTTATTATTTTTCTATGCAGCTGGTCTATTTTATCGGCTCAAGATGACACTTTAGTTTCTTCCGAAGTCCAATGGGAAAGTATTTACGAAAACCAGCCCATCCAGGGATTTGTGACTGTAACACATGATCGACAGTTTGAGGTAGACGAAAGCAGTTTTACTCTAGAAGGTAAGCCGCTAAAAGTAACTTTATATAAAGAGTTAGCTATCTCGAGCAACTCCCCACTTATGCTTTCTATTTATCAGTTTGAAATCCCGGGAATGGCTAAAGGGTTGCAATGGCTTCCTTCTATAAAAGTCAAGATAGGTAGGAAAATTTACCAATCCCCCGCTATTTCGTTTGAAGTGCAGAGCGCTGAAAAACGCATTCAATCTGTCTTTGCACCTATGCAAAAAAACGCTTTTTTAAAGCTAGAAGCCTTTGTTGAGCAAGGGGGTGCTCTCTATCCTGGCCTAAGAGCAAAAGTGGGTTACCGGTACTTGTACAATACGAACATCGAGTTAACTGAGGAATACCTCCCTCTTCTTGACATGGAACATTTTCGTAAAATCGGAGATAAGGACATTAAGGATACTCAAGTGGGGGATGTTAGTGTTCATACGATTGTGCAAAATGTTGAGGCGTTAGAAGCAGGTTCTTATTCCTATGGCCCATCAGTCGTTGTGGGGAATGCTTACACAGAAATTAGAGGCAAGCGTCACTATCTAAATCCCCAGCTCGTCGCAGAAGCTCCCTTGCTAACTGTAGTGGTAAATGATTTCCCAACCGATGGGAAGCCCGCCTCCTTTAATGGCGCAGTAGGTGAATTTAGTTTTGCAGTGAAAATGTTAACAAGTAGCCAGGTTCGTGTAGGGGACAAGATAGCGTTAAGAGTTGATATTAAAGGAACTGGGCAGTTAGAAAACGTTGTTCCCCCAGATCTTTGCTGCCAGCCAGGATTTAGTGGATTTTTTAAAACCAGTGATCTGCCTGCAGTTGGAAAAATAACAAACGATGTGAAGACATTCTTGGTAGAAATTTATCCTTTAATCCCTGAAATTGAATTTGTTCCCCCTATTGAATTTTCTTACTTTGATCCTATCAAGGAAGCTTATCAAAAGATAGTGAGCGCTGGAATTCCTTTAAAAGTCTTTGCCAAAAAGAAGGAAATAGAAAGCCATCCATTAGCAATACTGGAAACTAAAAAAGCAATTGCCATTTATCCCAACTATTTATTGTCTACAAAAGATCTTAAAAATCTTCCCTATGGCTCATTTTGGGTCATCGGATTAATCCCCCTTGGCTTGTTAATGATTTTTGTTCAGCAGGTTTTTATTGAAGAGCGCAAGCGCATCAAAGATCATGCGCTACATTCTTCTAGCCAAGACTATTTTCAAAAAGCATGTAAAGAAAAGAGTCCTGCAAAAAAATTTAAATTATACGAGCAAGCTTTTCTTCAGCTTTACTTAGAAAAGTCAATCCTTCCAACGTCTATCAACGCCATCGCGGATCTTCCGGAGCAAGCGCAGTTTTTAGAGGTAAAAGCTCTATTTACCAAAATAGACGAGGCGCGCTTTTCTGGAAAAAATCCGGAAGCGCTCCTTGCTTTTTCTAGCGAAGCTGAAGCCCTATTTAATCAGGAGAGCCAGGCATGAAACAGCCGATCTTGATCTTTTTTTTTCTTTTGAATAGCTTTTTTTTTGATGAAAATGCTGAACAGCTTTTAAATCAGGTAGATCAAGCAGTTACGGCAGCATATAATGAAAAAATACCTGCTGTGAAGCAGGAAAAATACAACCAAGCTTTAACTCAATTGGGTTTATTAGAAAAAAAATACTCTCCTTCTTTTGGTAATGGGAAGCTCTACTATAATTTAGCGAATGCTTACTATGAATTGGGAGAATATCCTTGGGCTTTGTTCTATTATCAAAAATCTTTACAATTAAGGCCTTATGATGAATCCGTAAAGAAAAATTTAGAAATTGCTAAGAAACAAATGTCTTTAGAAAACGATCCCAAGCCTCAATCTTTTGCTTCTTTGCTGTTTTTAACTTTTTTACCTCTTCCTTTACGCCTGCAGTGGTTTACCTTGCTGTGCATCCTTTTCTTTGCGTTCTGGTCTTTTTACCTCTGGCTCCCTTCTTTTTATGTAAAAGTCGGCTGCTATACAGCTTTAAGTATGATGTTGTTAGCTTTGCTGAGTTTAGGATACAGCTATTATTTTGCTCCCATTGAAGGAATCGTGGTACATGCTTCTTACTTGTATCGCACCGCCGATCAAAAAGGTGAGCTTCTGCAATCAGGTTCTCAAGTCGTCATCCTAGAAGTCCTTGATGAAGGATCATGGCTAAAAGTGATTACCTCTCAAGGGTCTTTAGGCTATCTTCCCAGCCATTCTTTAAAAATGCTTTAGCTTTGGGCTTAATGCCATGGTTGTCCCCTAGGTTCTAAGCTGGAGAGAAAATTGATAATAGAGATTTCCTATCATGCATTTACTTGGCCATACCCGAAGAAACAATCTTAGTTGCTGCCACTAATATTCAGTTAAGGCACAGAAGTGCAAAAATGAGGCTATTACTGGTTTAAAATAGGTTTTAGAGTGTAAATACTAACTTGATTTCTAGAACCTTCTGAGCAACAAAAGAGGAGAGTGCAGCCAAAGCAGAGCAGCAGCTAGTTCCTGCCAATATTCCTGCAGTAACAGATAAGGCAAGGGCAACAGCCGGAAAAGTCACTGTGGCGGAAACAGTGGAGAAAATAATAGCAGCAAAAAGGGCTCCCAGAGCAAGCATTGCACAGCCATTAGTGGTGAGAGTAGCAATTTGTTTAGCCAGAACTAGTTTCGTTTTTTGATTCGATGCTTGAGGGGGTGTAGTAGGGTAATTAGCATTTCCTCCAGGGAAAAGATTGGCATTTAAATAATTGTTATGTGCAGGTAAACTCATAGATTTCTCCGTTTTTTTAGTAATATTAAACCCAACGGGGTTTTTAAAGAAGAATTTCTCCTGAATAGTACTTTTTGGAAGTTCCATCTTCATGAAGTAACTGTAAAGAACCATCGGGATTGATTCTTTCAAATACTCCCCTACACACGCGGTTGTGATCATGAAATTGGATTTTATCCCCCTTTTTATGGTTAAGGGAAGCGAGGAAAATTTCGTAAAATGAAGCAAAGCCTTTGTCTAAAAAAATTTCTAAATTTGCCTTAAATAGGCTGTTAAAAGCCTCTAATAGCCATTGTCTATCGACAAGCTCACCCTTTTCAGCATAAAGGGAGGTTGCGGGGCGCGCAATGGTTTTTAATTCCTCTTCTGTCATGTTTACGTTGATGCCAATTCCTGCAATAATAGCAAGGTAGTGACCAATGCGGCAAGTTTCACAAAGAATACCACCCATTTTTTTTTGGTGAAGTAAAAGGTCATTGGGCCATTTAATCTTTGCTGGAAAAGATAATACCTTGAGGAGATCTACAGCAGAGATGGCCAAAATTTGAGTGATATTGCCGAGGTCATCACGGTGTTTGTCGAGGAAAAAAACATAAGTCAAATAGAGATTTTGATTGGGTGGAGATAGCCACTTATGTTGAAAGCGTCCATAGCCATTTGTTTGTTGCGCTGCAGAAATCACTGTCAGCTCGTCTTTTGGTAAATACTCAATATGCTCTTTTGCCCATGTGTTGGTGGAAGATAGACAGGGGAAATGAAGTTGATTTAGGTGCATCGACACGCCTTATAAAAATGCCAAAATGAAAATTCTTGATGGAATCAAAAATGAAGCAGAGTTTTAAAGCTCTCTTCTTTATTCGACATTTTATAAGATAGAGAATTGCTAAAAAGGACTCAAGAGAAGTGTATGTGGAATTACCAATCTTTAAAAAGAATTGACTTAAGGATTGTTCCTATAGTGATCCTACTCATGCTCATTAGTTTGCTAGTCATTTCTGCTAACACAATGACCTCTCACGATCTAATAGAGGAATCCTTTTTCACTCCAGCCGTAAAAAGGCAAATACAAGGCTTTATTTTAGGAACTGTTGTTTTTCTATTTTTGGTCGGCTTTGACTACAATAAATTAAGAGAATGGACATGGGTTTTGTATATTCTAATGCTCTTTGCATTGCTCGGCCTGTTTTTTACGGATCCTATACAGAGAGTCCAGCGCTGGTACCGAATTCCTATCATAGGCATGAATTTTCAACCCTCAGAGTATGCTAAACTAATTGTTGTTATTACCTTAAGTTGGTTTTTAGAACGGAAAAAAGCAGAGGCAGATTCTTTAACTACTGTTTTACAAGCAAGTTTTATTGTGGGCCTCCCCTTCCTCCTGATCCTTAAGCAACCGGATTTGGGAACAGCTTTAGTTTTATTTCCCATAACTCTTGTGATGTTTTACATAGGAGGAGTGCATCCTAAAGTAATTCGGCTGATGACGATTTTTGGAGCGATCATTTTAACGATCGTAGCTTTAATTTTTAGTGGCACAATTTCTCACGAAAAGCTTAGACCTTATGCAACAAAAGTCCTAAAAGAGTATCAGTTTGAACGCCTAGATCCTAATACCCACCATCAAAAAGCTGCTGTGATTGCAATTGCTATTGGGGGAATTACTGGCAGTGGATGGCGAAGCAGTGCATTTACCGGAGGAGGGTTTCTTCCTGCTTCTTATACAGACTCTGTATTTTCTGCATTTGGTGAAGAATTTGGGTTTATAGGTCTGCTGGTGCTTTTGGTCCTTTTTTATGCCTTGCTTTATTTTTGCTTTCAAGTAACAGCTGTAGCTAAAGACCACTTTGGTCGTCTCCTCTCAGCGGGTATTACCGTTTATCTTGCTATGCACATTCTCGTCAATATTGGAATGATGTGCGGGTTATTACCTATAACGGGGGTGCCTTTAGTCTTAATCACCTATGGAGGTTCTTCTAGCTTGGCAACAATGACCGCCTTGGGTATCTTACAGAGTATCTATAGTAGGAGGTTCATGTTCTAATGTCGACACGTCATTTCATGTTTATTCCAGGAGTTTGGATTGGAGAAGGAAAAATTTCCTTTAGCGCATCTAACGAGCAAATTCCCTTTTCCACACGTTGGACAATACAAGAAGAAGTTTTTACTGATGGAGGAAAAGGGAGCATCTCTTGCCTCCAGGAAGTCGAAATGCGAGAAGGAAGTGAAAAGTTAAACAACAGAATTGTTCTAACCGAATTGCAGGCAACGCAGTTTATTGTGGAATTATCCAATGAAACGATTGAGAAGGTGACGGGAAAAGGCATCATAGATCCAAAGACGATCGCATGGGAATTAAGGGATCAAGAAGGCTTTGAAGGCTTTGAGGTTTATGAGCTACAGGATAATGGAGAGTATTTTTTTCATGCAGAATATGCTTCTTCGGAGAGCTTTCGAACAATCATTGATGGAAGAATTTGGAAGAAAGCTTTTCCTTCGTGATAAAGGAAAAGCGTAAGCGAAAATGTTCTCCTCATAGGGAGGAGAACCTGTCTCTAGGCTTTAATCTTGATGTCGACACCAGCTGGAAGAGTTAATGTCTTCAAGGCATCAATCGTCTTGCCTGTGGGATTTACAATATCAATCAAACGTTTATGCGTGCGGATTTCAAACTGCTCACGCGACTTTCTATCGATATTTGGTGAACGTAGAACAGTAAAAATCTCACGTTTTGTGGGCAGTGGGATAGGTCCCGCAACACCAGCTCCTGTACGTTTTGCTGTCTCTACGATATCAGCAGTTGAACGATCAAGAAGACGTTGATCGTAGGCTTTAAGCCTAATGCGGATCTTTTGTCTTGCCTGTTGCTTTTCCTGCTTTGCCTGTTTCTCTTGTTTTGCCATAATATTTGAACCTTAAAACTTTATTTAAAAATTTACTTCTTCATGATCTCTTCTTGAATCTTAGTAGGAACACGCTCAAAATGGCTAGGTTCCATGACATAAGTGGCACGGCCAGAAGAAAGGGATCTGAGTGTTGTAGAGTAGCCAAACATTTCGCTCAAAGGTACCTCAGCATGAACGATGACCGCCCCTTTGCTGTTTTCCTGACCGAGAATTTGTCCTCTACGACGGTTTAAGTCTCCGATGACATCACCAATGTGTGATTCTGGGGTTGTCACGTCTACTTTCATGATAGGTTCAAGAATAATAGGCTTAGACTTACGAGCTGCTTCTTTAATCGCCATCGATCCGCAAATTTTAAATGCCATCTCGTTAGAGTCAACATCGTGATAAGAACCGAACACAATCGCCACTTTTACGTCGACTAGGTTGTAACCGGCTAATACACCTGTAGCAAGACCTTCTTCGACCCCTGCGATAACGGCAGGTATATACTCTCTAGGAATAACACCGCCAACAATCTTGCTGACAACTTCATTCCCCTTGCCTTTTTCGTTAGGTTCAATTTCAAGTTCAACGTGAGCATACTGACCACGACCACCAGACTGTTTAACAAATTTTGTTTTTGTTTCACCTGGTATGGTGATGGTTTCTTTGTAAGAAACCTGTGGCTTACCTACATTAGCTTCAACGCCAAATTCTCTTTTCATCCTGTCATGCAGAATTTCAAGATGCAACTCACCCATTCCAGCAATAATTGTCTGCCCTGTTTCCTCATTGGTGTAAACGCGGAAAGTTGGGTCTTCATTAGAAAGAGCACCCAATGCACCAGCGAGTTTTTCCCTATCAGCTTTGGATTTTGGTTCAATCGCCATCGAAATCACTGGCTCTGGAAATTCCATTTTCTCAAGGATGATGGGCTGATCAGCAGAGCAAAGTGTATCTCCTGTTGTCGCTGATTTTAACCCGATGCAAGCGGCGATGTCACCGGTAAAGAATTCATCGCGTTCTTTACGCTGGTTGGCATGCATTTCGATCAAGCGGGAAATACGCTCTTTTGTCCCTTTGGTAGTGTTCAAAAGGCTCATTCCTTTAGCCAAAGTTCCACTATAAATTCTCACATAAGTCAGACGGCCAACGTAGGGATCTGTCATAATTTTAAATGCAAGAGCAGCTAGAGGTTCACTGTCGTCAGGTTGAAGTAAAATTTCTTCATCTGAATCTAGTTTGTGTGCTTTGATCGCTCCACGGTCTAATGGGGATGGCATCCAAGCCACAACAGCATCAAGGAGTTGTTGAATTCCTTTATTTTTAAAAGCAGAACCACAAAGAACTGGATTAAATTTGTTGGACACAACACCCTTACGGATTACCTTGTGAATCTCTTCTGGATTAAGAGAGTCGGGATCTTCGATCACTTTTGTTAAAAAAGCCTCATCATTTTCATCGACCGTGGCGAGTTCGTCAAGAAGCTCTGCTCGCATCGCTTTTGCCTTATCTAGCAAGTCAGCTGGGATATCTTTTTCTTCCCAGTCCGCTCCAAGTGTCTCATCATGGAAAAAAAAGGCGCGCATTGTAACAAGGTCAATCATTCCTTTGAATTCAGACTCTGCTCCAATAGGGCAATGCACGGCAATAGCATTAGCATGAAGCTTTTCTCTCATTGTTTTGATTGCGTCAAAGAAGTCAGCACCGATACGGTCCATTTTATTGACGAAACAAATCCTTGGCACGCCATATTTGTCAGCTTGTCGCCAGACTGTTTCTGACTGAGGTTCTACACCGGATACAGAACAGAACACGGCAACGGAACCATCAAGCACACGAAGCGAACGCTCTACTTCAATGGTGAAGTCAACGTGGCCCGGAGTGTCAATGATGTTAATTTTTGCTTCTTTCCAAAAAACAGTTGTAGCAGCAGAAGTAATTGTAATTCCACGCTCTTGCTCTTGCTCCATCCAGTCCATGGTCGCAGCGCCTTCATGCACCTCGCCCATCTTGTGAACGCGACCTGAATAGTAAAGAATACGTTCAGTAGTTGTCGTTTTACCTGCGTCGATGTGAGCCATAATACCAATATTGCGCACATTGCTGATTTTTTCATTTTCTTGTCTTGGCATTCCTTACCTTCCTTACCATTTATAATGAGCAAAAGCTTTGTTAGCTTCAGCCATGCGGTGAGTATCATCTTTCTTCTTGATAGTAGCACCTTGGTTATTGTAACAGTCGGTAAGCTCTCCTGCTAAGGCTTCTTCCATAGAGCGCCCAGCTTTTCCCCGTGAGTTGATAATGATCCAGCCCATAGCCATTGATGTGCGTCGATTTGTGGGAATTTCAATAGGTACTTGGTAAGTAGCTCCGCCGATTCGGCGTGATTTAACTTCTAAAGAAGGCTTTGCATTTTCAAGGGCTTGTTCAAAAGCTTCTAATGGGTCATCAAGCTTAATTCTTTTTGCGAACTTCTCCAAAGCGTTATAAACAATCCGGCGTGCAACAGATTTTTTTCCGCACTCCATGACTTTGTTGATAAACTTTGCAAGTAGCTCACTTTTGAAAATTGGATCTGGCGCAATTGTTCTTTTTTCTGCGCGACGTCTTCTAGACATTATTTCCTCATTCATTTTTAGAAGCTGTGTCTTCGGTCAAGCGGTGCCCCGAAGACGAAGACCTTATTAGCTTCATGATTAATTATTTTGCGAAGATCAGTATCTTCACCTAAGTCAGAGACTTTGCGCGTGATAGGCGCTCTTTTTTTCTAAAAACGCCAGCCACGCACCAAAATGCTTATTTTTAAGCATCCTAGTGTTACTTAGGACGTTTAGCCCCGTATTTCGATCTTCCTTGCTTGCGGTCTTTTACAGCAGCGCAGTCAAGTGTTCCTCTCACAATATGATAGCGCACACCGGGAAGGTCTTTTACTCTACCACCACGAACGAGAACAATGCTGTGCTCTTGTAGGTTGTGGCCTTCACCGCCGATGTAGGCAATAACTTCCTGTCCTGTTGATAGGCGTACCCAAGCTACTTTACGTAAAGCTGAGTTAGGTTTTTTTGGTGTTTTTGTCTTAACTTGCAAGCAAACTCCACGTCTTTGTGGACATTTTTGCAATGCAGGGGACTTGCTGCGGCGTTTTTTTGCTTTTCGCGGCTGTTGTACGAGTTGGTTAATTGTCGGCATGTATGCCTTCTCCTCCAAATAGTTAATTTAGCGTTTGGTTGCAATTTTTAGAGTCTAAAGATGGGATTATGCATCCCTCTATAGCCTAATAAAGTGCCCCGAATTTACGCAGTGTTTTATGCTAAAATGTGCTTGACCTAACAATCGAGATTTATTTTAGCACAAAATTATGTGCAAATAAGGGCGCAAACCAAAATGTTTAAGAACACATCCCAAGAATAATAATTTATCCGGGAGAATTTTGCAAACGTTAAGTGGCGTGGCTTTTTAGGGGTAATTTAGCGGAGAAACCCGCTCTTTGCTCTTATAGGCTGGGCAAGTCATGTCTTGCGAGGTGACTAAGTTAAGAGGTGTATTAAGCAAATCTTTGTCGAGCGCTTTCTTGAATGCACCCTAATGTTCAGCTCAATGTGTCAGTGCAATTATAGCTGCTAGTAGAGGTGACTAGTGCTCGCAGCATCTGCAGTCTTGATGTGACATCTTTAAGTCTTTTTGGATTGAAAGACCTTTGTTTTTTAAAAATTGATCGATCTGCAAAGCGAGTTCGCTTTGCGCAAGTTCATAATAGGCTGGTTGGTCTTCTTTGTCTTTACTTTCTTCTACTAACATAAAATTAGCCTTTATTTTTTTAGGTAAAATACCTTAACTTAAAAAAAAAATCAAGGGAGAAGCCGCTTTAAAGGATTTTCAAAAGGCGAGTAATCACCATTTTTGGTTTAAGTTTAGCAAAAAAAGACCACTTTTTTGCTAAACTGATATTTGCGTTTTAAGGTGGCTATGAGCGGAGAAGTCGATTTTTTTCTATCTCTTTGAATAAAATGAAAAATAAGATTAATATAAATATAAATTCTTAACGAGATTTCTAGCTTGTTTCTAATTGATTAAGATTCCATAACCTGTTAGCTTTTAAAGGCTTAAAAAATTACCGCTTATTTATAGACAAAATTGAGCAATTTTAATGAAATGTCCTTATTGCCATCATAGTGAACTCAAGGTGACTGATTCACGTGAAGCCACAGAAATGAATGCTATTCGTCGAAGAAGAGAATGTTTAAATTGCTTGAAGCGGTTTACGACCTTTGAAACGATTGAATTGATAGTTCAAGTGCGTAAAAGGGACGGGACCTATGAGGACTTTCAACAACAGAAACTCATTAATGGGCTAGATGCAGCTTGTCGCCACACGACAATTAGCCATGACCAGGTAATTACCCTTGCCTCTACAATAACGCAGGAGCTTTTACAGCTCCAGGTGAGAGAAATTAGTACAAAGGAAATTGGTGAAATGATAATGAAGCACTTGCAAGCTTTAGATCCAATCGCCTATATTCGCTTCGCTTGTGTTTATAGAAGGTTTAAGGAGATTAGCGAGTTAATGAATGCAATTAAAGGCATTTCATCAGATGAATTGGGAAGTCTAGAAGTTTCTAAGGAACATCAGGAGAACACAAATGGCACTGAAAAAAACAGAAGTAGCTAAATTTAAAAAAAAGTTAGAAGAGCTTAGAGCTCAGATGAGTCGCACACTCCAGGGAGCGGCGGCGGAAGTGAAGACTCCTGATGAAGCCACAGGATATTCTCAGCACCAAGCAGATCAAGGTACAGATGACTTTGATCGAACAATTAATTTGGAATTGACTGAACAGGAATACAATGTCCTTAGACGAATAGATCGTGCACTTGAGAAAATCGAAGAAAATACTTATGGGATCTGTGATGTGACAGGAGAAGAAATTCCTATGGCTCGCTTGGAAGCCGTTCCTTATGCAACAATGACCGTTAAGGCACAGGAAAAGTTAGAAAAAGGGCTTATTTAGTAAGTGTTTAAGAGTCGATGCCACATGAGTTCTTTAAAGTTGCCGCTATTGCTGATCAGCGTTGTGCTCTTATTGGATATATTCACTAAATTCCTTACGCATCAGTATCTGCCACAAATGAACCACCATTATTGGTATCCATATGGTGGGATTGCTGTCATAAGAAATTTTTTCGGGATTGAATTTTCGATCAGCTATGCTACAAATAAAGGAGCCGCTTGGGGAGTTTTCTCTCATTACCAATTCCTGCTCCTGCTATTGAGAATGGCTCTTATTGGTGGCCTTATGGGATATTTTTTGTTAAGGCAAAGGGGGCTTTTGCAGCAATCCTGCTTGGCCCTCATTCTGGCAGGTGCCATTGGGAATGTGATCGATTATTTTATTTATGGCCATGTTGTGGACATGCTCCATTTTGTTTTTTTTAGCTATGATTTTCCTGTTTTTAATTTGGCAGATACAGCCATTTTCTTAGGAGTATGTGGTTATTTTCTGACAACTTACAGAGAAAAGCAAATAGCATGAGCTCTATTGAATCCATTTCTCTCAATAAAGTGCCCTCTTTTCAAGCATCAAAATGGCTGCATATCATGCTTCTTTGTGATACAGTTGAATTGAGGGAGCTTTTTTCTACATTTGGGGACAAAGTAATTGTATCCGTTGCGGGGGTAAATAAAGAGGGCGAAGAAATTGTCCCGCAGGATAAATTTTTAGAAAACTATGCCAATTACATCGATCTTCTAAAAAATGGCCAGCCGTTTACACCCTCGCAGCTTCACCAGTGGTTTACTTCAGCTATTTCTGTAGATCTGCAGCATTATCGCAAAATCCCTGTTGGGAATAATGAAAATATTATTCGCATTGTCTACCCTGTTTTGCAGATAAAACCTCATTGGTTTGATTACTCAATGACGGATCAAAAAATTCGATCGAATACATTTGGTTTGGATAATATCTCATGGGGGTTGCAGTTTTCCTACCCTCAACTTTTTGAAGATCCTTATACTAAACAAATTCATAAAGTTTTTTCCGAAGAGCAGTTCTCTAATACGAAACTTTTTAAAAGTTTACAGCGGTGGATGCGAAAATACTCGAGAGTAACATCCTTTCAGGTCGGAGATCGATTAATCAATGCTCCTATTCGCACGGGAAACAACAGTTTTTCTTGGGTGAATGCCCATCCTAGCCTTGCTAAAAAGGGCATGCATGTCAAGTAACTTGGTGGAAATTGTAGCAATAGGATCGGAGCTCCTTACTGGATTAGGCGTTAATTCGAATGCTTCTTTTATTAGCCGCAAGCTTTCTGATCTTGGCTTCCACGTTCAACGGCATACCGTTTTGCCGGATGATGCCGATAGTTTAAGGGAAGGCCTTGCTGAAGCATTAAGTTGTAACGTGCTAGTGATTGCAACCGGTGGCTTAGGGCCTACCTTGGATGACCTTTCCAAGGAAGTGGCAGCTGAACTGTTTGATTCCTCACTCTCTTTTAATGACGCGCTTGCAAATGAATTAAGGTCGCGCTATGGGGAAATTACTACACTCTCCAACCAAGCAACCGTTCCCGATAAGGCGTGTCTTCTAAAAAATCGTTTGGGCACTGCTCCGGGCTTTATTTTTTCAAGTAAGAGGGGAACGCTGGTTTTGCTTCCCGGTGTACCCAATGAAATGAAAGAAATGTTCTGCTCAGAAGTACTGCCTTTCTTAAAAAAACATTTCAGCCATCAAGAGAATCTTTTCAAAGAAGAGCTATACTTTGGTCACTTCTATGAGTCTAAAATAGATCCTTTTCTAAAAGAGCTAAAAGAACAGTATCCTGAAGTCCAATTTGGACTTTATCCTAGAAATGGTTTGATCACAGTTCAATTAAAAGGTTTTGAGCCTTACAGTCTTTCAAAAATTGCTGCACAAATAAAAACTGAGTACAAGGAACATCTTTTTGATGCTAAAAATGGTTTAATTGAAGAAGCAGTATTGGAGATTTTTAAGGAAAAAGGTGTGAGCCTAAGCGTCGCTGAATCTTGTACAGGTGGCGCTCTTTCGGCACGGATAACTTCTTTGTCTGGAGCTTCTGCATTTTTCCTAGGGGGCGTCATTTCCTACTCTAATCAGATAAAGCAAGAAGTGCTTGGGATTAGACAGGGTCTTTTGCAGGAAAAAGGTGCGGTAAGTAGAGAAGTGGCAATTGCTATGGTAGAGGGTGTCGAAAAAATGACAAGGAGTGACTTTAGTGTTGCTGTGACTGGTATCGCTGGGCCTGCTGGGGGAACTGAGGAGAAGCCAGTAGGGACTGTCTTTATTGCGATTAAGGAAAAAGAAAAGATTCCACAGGTTTACCCATTACAGTGTCATGGTTCTAGACCTATGGTTATTGAGCATTCTGCCAATGTAGCACTTTCCGAGCTTTACTTTTTAGTAAGGTCGTCTTAAAATCTTCATTTGCAAAACTTTATTCGAAGACTTGCCGTAACAGAAGGCTTAAATACTATCATGTCAAAAGATCTCTCTTATTCCTTAATCGATAGTGGCAACGGTCGCAAACTAGAAAGGTTCGCTACATTTCTGATCGATCGTCCTTGCGCACAAGCACTTTGGAAGCCTACCTTGCCTGCCAAGGAGTGGCAAAAAGCCCAGGGGTTTTTTACACGCGAAGGGGAAGCCAAATGGCAGAGAAAAACTGCTTTGCCAGAAAACTGGCAGGTAGAAATCTCCAATGTGAAATTTAAGATTTCTCCTACAGACTTTGGCCATCTCGGTGTATTTCCCGAGCAACGTCCATTTTGGGCTTGGATGCAGGAGACGATAGTGCGAGAGAGGCAGAAAAATAAAAAGTCGATCGATGTCCTAAATCTTTTTGCTTATTCTGGAGGCTCCACTTTAGCCTGTGCTCATGCTGGTGCTGAAGTTTGCCATCTTGACGCATCTAAAGCTATTGTGGGCTGGGCAAGGGAAAATGCTTTCATCAATCAATTAGGACAAGCTCCAATTCGCTGGATTATTGATGATGTATTCAAATTTCTAAAGCGTGAATTGAAGAGAGGGCGTCTTTACGACGCAATTATTTTAGATCCGCCAAGCTTTGGAAGAGGGGCGAAGGGGGAGGTCTTTAAAATTGAAGATGAAATTCAAGAACTTTTGCAGGCCTGCAGGGATCTTTTAAAACCTGATCCACTTTTTGTGCTATTCTCCTGCCATACACCTGGATTTACCCCCGTTGCTATGCATCACCTTTTAGAACAGACTATGCAAGAGATCAAGGCAAAGGGACAAATTGATTGTGGGGAGATGGTTTTAGAAGGGGAGCAGGGTGTTTTTTCTGTTCCCAGTGGAACATTCGCGAGATGGCAAAAATGTTAGAAATTAGTAGTTTGCAAAATCCCAAGGTTAAACAGGCTTTGCAGCTTTGGGAGCGAAAAGAGCGGGAAAAGACAAATCTTTTCCTAATTGAGGGTTTTAGAGAGCTTTCTCGTGCTATTGAAGGCGGTCAAAAAGTAAAATGGCTATTTTTTTGCCGGGATTATTTTTTGGGAGAAAATGAAGATGATCTTATTCAGCAGATTGAACGCACCGATGCTGAGATTTTTTCCTGTACAAAAGCAGTATTTAAAAAGCTTTCTTATCGGGATCGTCCGGATGGACTTCTGGCTGTGGCTGAACAAAGCCACTTAACCCTAGGCGTCTTTAAACAATCTCTGGGGGATAATCCCTTTATTATTGTTGCTGAAGCGATTGAAAAGCCAGGAAACTTAGGCACGATTTTGCGATCTGCCGATGCGAGTGGTGTGGATGGTGTCATTGTTTGTGATCGTTGTACGGATATTCATAATCCAAATGTTGTACGATCAAGTGTCGGTACATTGTTTACTGTCCCTGTTTTTGAAGCTACAAGTGTAGGGGTGATTCGCTGGTTGAAACAAGCAGGGATTGCCATTGTGGCGGCGACTCCTCATGCTGTTGAGGAATATACAGATGTTAACTTAAAGGGCCCAGTAGCTATTGTCGTTGGTACAGAGCAGGTAGGCCTTACTCAAAATTGGATGGATGAGGCGGATATTCAAGTAAGAATCCCTATGCATGGCATTGCTGACTCTCTTAATGTCGCTACAGCGACAACACTTCTCCTTTATGAAGTTCTAAGACAGCGCAAATAATGGAAATTCTCTTTGAGGACAATCACCTGTTTGTTGTGAATAAACCTGCGGGAATTCCTACACAGGATGTTCCAGGTATGGCAAATAGCTTAGAAGCACAAGCTAAGAATTGGATTAAAGAACGCTATCAGAAGCCGGGCGCTGTCTATCTTCATGCGATCCATCGGTTAGATAAACCTGTAAGCGGTGTTGTTGTTTTTGCTCGAACAAGCAAAGCGCTTTCACGTTTAAACGAAGAAATTCGAGCAAAAAAAACCAAAAAAAACTATCTTGCGATTGTTGAGGGGGCTGTTACCCCTTCTCAAGGACGACTGGAGCATTACTTGTTCCACGGGGAGCACAAGGCGGTTTTGTCAAATGCTAAACATGGGCAAGAGGCTCGTTTAACCTACTTAGTTTTGCAAAAGGCGAGTCAAAAAAGTCATGTCTACATTGCGCTTGATACAGGAAGATATCACCAAATAAGAGCACAATTTAGCTTCTCAGGCCATCCTATTTACGGGGATCAAAAATATGGCAGTTCCTCCCGTTTTAAAGAAAATGCCATTGCTTTACATCATTATCGTTTTATCATTGCCCACCCTACCACAAAAGAGGAAATGGTTTTCAAGGCACCTTGTTCGTTTATGACGGATGATTTGCTGACTTTTCTTCCTCAGGAAGAATATTAGGCATCGCTGGCATAGCCGTTAACACACTCTGTAGCGTCTCAAACTCATTAATCACACGGTCAATGTTCTGAACGATAATTGGCGTGTCTTGATGTTTGGCCATTTTTTCGGTACCAAATAGTTCTTTCATATCGAGGAATGGTTGTAGGAGTATCCGAATGTTCGTCTTTTTATCTCTTCGGAAAGTCTCCTTAGCAATCGCATCCAGGGTATTAACAATGCTTAAAAAAGGAGGTTGAAGTTCAAGGTAGGAGACATCGAATTCTTTTGTGATGGCCTTAACAATCTCTAGCAATGTAAGACTTGTCTTCACCCCAATTTCTTGAAAACCTTGAGTTTGAGCCTCTTGGCCCAAGCGGCTTAAAAAATGAATAGGGTAAATCGCCATGGAAATATCGTATTTGGCTGCGGAAACGGCTGTCTTGCCCAATGCTGTAATGATCGCACTGCAAACTGTTTCCAAACGGTTTTTTAGGGAATGATCAAAGACCATAGAGAAACGCTGAAGAATGTAGAAAAGAATAAATTGGACTGTGTCTTTAATACCTAGCTTTTTAAGTTCCTTACTCTCATCTACATGCCCAAGACTTTTATAAGAATCTAAAAAGATTGTTGTAATATGGCGTAGTTCAGAGATCGCTTCATTTCCAAGGGATATACTGTTGCGGTTAATAGAGACAATCGCCATTTCGGAAAATGCATCGATATTGTCGCATAATTCCGCTACTTTGTTATTTTCAATATCCTTTCGAGTATCATGAGTTAACATCTTGACAACTTGAAAGGGATCTAAGTAGTGCAGCGTGCGTCGAAGCATCAAGACTAATAGGTCGATCCCTATGCCACAGAAAACAATCCATAAGCTAGTGAGATAAGGAGGTTTTAAAAATATCATCAAAATCGCTAAAAAAGGAAGAAGGAGGGCCCCGATAAGAGCACAAAGTAGCAATCTATCTTTTTTATAAAGGCAAAAGAGTCTCGGAGTGATTTGTTGAGAGGCAACTTGCAGAGGGGTATAACTTAAAATGATAGAGAATCCGGGTAAGATGAAAAGCACTATTCCCACTCCTGCCATCACAAATTCTGTTGAGTTGCTCACAAGAGTTTGATCATTGTAATTAGCTAAGAGAAAACCCAAGATCATGGAGATAATCGTAAACATAAATAATCCTTAAAAAGATCGATTTTCTTTAGAAAGTCCAAAATTCGTTCAAGTCTAAGTTATGCAATAAGGTGACAATAAGTATCTATATAAACTTTTTGCGAAATCCTGTAAAAAAAAGTTTGTGAAAGGTGAGATGCGCTATGCCCAAAATACATGATAGAATAGTGAAAAGAATTCGAGAAGAATTAAAGAAAAATCAAAAGGGCTTAAGAATTCCTCATGCCTCAAACACGATGAGGAAAAAGGAATACCGCTCGAGCTCTTTAATGGTACGCGATTTAAAACGCGTACTAGCTGTTGACGAGCTTACACAAACAGCGTGGGTGGAGCCAAGTATCACGATGGAAGAACTTGTCCTTTCAACCCTTCATTATGGATTAATTCCACAAGTTGTCCCTGAATTTAAAGGCATTACGGTTGGGGGAGCCATTAATGGTGCGGCATTAGAGAGCAGCTCTCATTTGTTTGGCCAATTTAATGACACTTGCTTGAGTTATGAAATTTTGACTGGGGATGGATCTATTGTCATTGCCGATGAAAAACATCACGCTGCTCTTTTTTATGCAGTGGCTGGCTCTTATGGCACTTTAGGGACAGTACTTTCTGTAAAAATTAAACTAATGCGGGCAACGAAATACGTAAGGGTGAATTACCGCCATTTTTCATCCATCCGCGATGCTGTAAAGGATCTTAAAGAACTTCATTTGTCAGTTAAGCCTCCTGACTTTCTAGAGGCAATTGCCTATGGCACTGACAATGTCGTTGTCATTGCTGGAGAGCTGACGAATGAAAAAAGGGATTTACCGTTTCTTGAGATGTCAAGCCCTTGGTCTGTGTGGTTTTATGGTCATGCAAAGCATGCCATCGGCAGTGAGGTAATGCCGCTTTTTGATTATTTATTTAGACATGATCGAGGTGCATTTTGGATGGGTGGCTTTGCTGCAAACCTGCAAACCTCCATAAGTTATCTCTCTCATAAAGCCTCACTACTTTTTGGTAAATGGTTGGACTTCTCTTCAAAAATTTTCCCCACCGAGTGTATCCCGAAAAATCCCGGTTTTTTCTTTCGAAGTTGCTTTGGATGGCTGATGACCAGCACTCGTTTGTTTGCAAGCTTGCATGGTGGCAGTGAAGAGTGGTTTGAAAAAAACTTTATCATTCAAGATTGCTATTTCCCTGAAACCACAGCTGAGCTATTTTTAGAATATTGTTTAAGGAAATACCGAATCCGTCCTCTTTGGATTTGCCCCGTTCTGTCCACGACAACTCCCCAGCTTTTTTCTCCTCATCTAAGAGACAATCAGGAGCTTTTATTTGATATAGGTGTATATGGTTTACCAGCTCATTCTTCAGGCCCCGATGCAGTCAAAGACTTGGAATTAAAGACAATCCAAATGAATGGTAGAAAAATGTTTTATTGTCATTCTTATTTGAGCGAAAAAGCATTTTGGGAAATCTATCCTAAACAGCAGTATCAGGCTTTAAGAGATCTATACAATCTTGGGCATCACTATCCCGAAATTACAAAAAAAGTGTTAGTCAAATGAGTGAATATATCTGCCCAATGCATCCAAAAGTCGTACACTCAAATTTCAGGTGATTGCCCAATATGTGGGATGGCCTTAGAGCAAGAAGTTCCAGCTTTAGAGGGGGAAGAATCTAAGGAATCACTACATCTTGCTGTTAGGTTTTGGGGAGTTGCGGCTCTTTCCTTACCTGTTCTCTATCTTAATATGGTGTATACAAGTGTTCCTTATGGAAATTGGGTGCAATGGTTTTGCACAACCCTTGTCCTATTTGTAGTGGGTTGGTCAATCACAAAGAAAGCCATTTTTTCTTTTTTGACAGGCCATCTAAACATGTTTTCCCTGATTGGGTTTGGTGTGGCAACTGCGTATTTCTATAGTATAGCCTTACTATGGCTAGGTCCAATTTCTCGTCTTCTTTATTTTGAAGCTGCTACTGTTATTTATACTCTTGTGCTTTTAGGCTAGTGGCTTGAGGCGAAAGCGCGAAAAAATACAGGGGAAGCAATTTCTTCCTTACTAAGGTTGGTTCCAGAAACTGCCTCTTTAATTGCTATTGATGGCAAAGAAACGAGAGTTTCCTTAAAAGAGGTTTATGTTGGTGATCATCTGCTTATCCGACCTGGTGAAAAAATTCCAGCTGATGGTCGAGTGATTGAGGGTCAATCTTGGGTGAATGAATCAATGATTACTGGAGAGTCGATCCCTGTCCCAAAAAAACTTTCTGATCCTCTTATTGGAGGAACAATTAATGAAGACAGGGCTTTACTGATGAAAGTTGAAAAAGCAGGGTCAAATACTTTGCTAGCCCGGATAATCAACTTGGTGGTTAATGCGCGGTCCAGTAGAGCTCCGATACAAAGGCTTGCTGATCGTGTATCTCAAGTCTTTGTTCCAGTAGTGATTTCTGTTGCCCTAGCTACATTCATGATTTGGCAGCTGCTTGGATTTAGTGTTGAAATCGCAATTGAGCATGCCGTTGCCGTTTTAATCATTGCTTGCCCTTGTGCTTTAGGACTGGCGACTCCTTTATCTATGATGTTGGGGTTAGGAAAAGGCGCTTTAAATGGTGTTTTAGTCAAAAATGGTGAGGCGATTGAATTGATGGAAAAAGTGCAACAGCTCGTCATTGATAAAACGGGTTAACACAAGGCAAGCCTCTTTTAACAAAAATTCATCCGGTCGCTAATATCGACGAAAAAAGATTAATTCAAATTTGCGCGAGTATCGAACATTTAAGCGAACACCCCATTGCCCGCTCCTTGATGCAGAAGGCTCAGGAGCTACGTTTGCCTCTACTTAAATCTTCTCATTTTCAGGTATTTAAAGGGAAAGGTATCGAAGGGGTGATTGAAGGAAATCTTTATAAAATCGGCAGTGAGTCTTTTATTCAAGAGCAAGGGATAGATTTCTCAAGATTTAGGCCCCTAATGCAAGAGTGGCAGTCCTATGCGACAACACTTATTTATGTTGTAGAAGGGACTATTTTAGTGGGCATTCTCGGCGTGTCGGATACCCTAAAGGAAAACGCCATTAAATCCTTACGTGCATTAAAAGAAGATGGAATCGGGGTATTGATGGCAACCGGCGATAATAAAATCACGGCTGAGGCTTTTACAAGTCAGTTGGGTATAGATTTTATTGCAGAGGTTAATCCTGAAGAAAAACTTGAAGAAATTCGTCATTTACAGCAGAAAGGGTACACGGTTGCAATGGCTGGTGATGGAATTAATGACGCCCCAGCTTTAGCTCAGGCAAATGTAGGGATTGCGATGGGAAACGGGACAGATGTAGCGATTGAAAATGCTGCAATTATCTTATTAAAGGGTGATTTGCTGGGCATTGTAAAAGCGCGCAAGCTAAGCGTTGCAACGATGAAAAATGTGCGGCAAAATCTCTTTCTCGCTTTTATTTATAATTTGCTTGCTCTACCTCTTGCTTCTGGGCTACTGTTCTCTTTTGGAGTTAGCTTTACACCCATTACGGCTAGCGTAGCGATGACGTTAAGTTCTCTTTCGGTAGTTTTTAATGCTTTGAGATTGCGTTTTATCAATTTGATGCCCAAAAAAAAATTATAAAGATCTCTTTAGTTTACCCTGTTTGTTAATTCATCTTTTAGATTTTTTGGAATAGGTTTAAAAAATGAATTGATTGGTTTCTTATCTATATTGTTATCATTTTTAAGCTCTGATTATTCCTTGCCTATTAACAATTAAATGCCCATAATAATTTCAATGGTTTTATAAGAGAATTTTATGATGCAACAACAAATTTTATCTTCTATCGAAGATAGCGCTTCTGCATTGGAGCAATTGAAAATGGACAGTGCTCTTCAGTTTATAGAAAAAGTTGCACATCTCTTGGCCAAGACATTTGAATCGGGTGGAAAAGTTCTCGTAGCTGGTAATGGGGGTAGCTTATGTGATGCGAGCCATTTTTCCGAAGAACTCACTGGAATGTTCAGAAATTATCGTCGAGCTTTACCTGCAATTTCCCTAGCTGAACCTGGCCATATTACCTGCGTCGGGAATGATTTAGGATACGAATGGATCTTTTCTCGTGCTGTTGAGGCTTATGGCAAGCCGAATGATATTTTTATTGGATTGACGACCTCAGGAAAATCATTAAACATGATCCGAGCCTTCGAAACAGCCAAGCAATATCAGTTAAAAACCGTTGCTTTCCTCGGAAAAGGAGGAGGGCCCTTAAGAGGCATAGCTGATTTAGAGTTGATTATTGATGGGTTCAAAACATCCGATCGCATTCAAGAAGCTCACATGACTGCTATGCATATTATCATTGAGATAATGGAGCAAATTCTTTTTCCTGAAATGCGTATTGGAGTTAAAGATTTTAGTGCGTTTACCACCCACCAATTAGAAAATAAACATTGTTAGCTGTCTAAAGGTTAGACCTCCATGCCGTCCAAAAATTGGGAATTTTATTTTCTTTCTGTCGTTAAGGGTGAAAAAAAAGGCTTTATTGCAGCTTTTCTGCGCCAACTTCTCTGGCTGCTCAGTTATCCTTTCCGTTTCCTTGTTACTCTACGTAATTTTGCTTTTGATCATGGTTGGATAAGAAGTTATTATCCCCCTGTTCCACTTGTAATTAGCATCGGAAATATCACGGCAGGAGGGACAGGAAAAACACCTGTCACGGTGATGATCGCTGAAGAATTTCATGAAAGGGTCCCTATGGCAATTCTTTCTCGAGGTTATCGTTCCCAAGCCGAAAAATTTTGTTCGCCTATTTTTTTAAATAAGAATAGAGGGGTGGTCCATCCTGCCTCGCTTTGTGGAGATGAGCCTTATCTTTTAGCTGACAATTTGCCTGATGCTTTTGTTATTGTTGGTAAAGATAGGCATGTGGCTTCGAAAATGGCAGCGCGTTTTGGCGCACAGCTAATATTACTGGATGATGGGATGCAGCATCGGAAGATCGCTCGCGATCTTGAAGTAATCGTTTTAGATTTGCTCGACCCCTTCGGTCAAGGCTATTTTTTACCACGAGGCCTTCTAAGGGAAGGCATTAATTCATTGGCTCGAGCGGACCTTATTATTCTCAATCATGCTCGGGATGCAGCCCGTTTTGAAGCGATCAAACGCCAAATTTCTCAGAGCACATCAGCTCCTGTGGTCGGAACTGAAATGTCTGTTGTGGATACTTTGAATTTACAGGGAAAATCAATAGGTGGCCTAGAAGGAGTGAAAGTGGGAATTTTTTGCGGGATTGCCCACCCTGAGTATTTTCGCAAGACGGTGGTGGAAATGGGAGCTACGATTGTCGGTGAACATTTTTTTCCGGATCATGACGCTTTGAATCTAAACGAGTTACAGAGCTTTGGAAAAGAATGCCTTGCTTTTGGTGCTGAATTGCTAGTATGCACGGAAAAAGATAGGGTAAAAATTTCCGATCCGGTGCAACTTTGTTTGCCCATTGGTTGGGTAAAAACAAAACTTAAAGTCGTAAATGGCACAAGTCATTGGAATTCGTTTATTGACAGAGCGAAGATGACCTTGAGAATGAAAATTTAGGATATAGAGAATGAAGTTATGGATAAAAATTCTAATCGCCATTGCTTTAGGGATTTTTACAGGAATTATTTTAGGTCCAAACGCGGAATATCTTAAACCTATTGGTCAATCTTTTTTGAGCTTGATCAACATGATCATTGTTCTGCTCGTTCTTTCTTCAATGACTGTTGGCATAACCAGTATTCATGACCCCCAAAAACTGGGTAGAGTTGGTTTAAAAACCCTTCTAGTCTATTTAGCAACGACAATAATAGCCATCGCCATTGGTATTTCTTTTGGAGAAATTTTCCGCCCGGGTGATAGCTTAAGCCTACAAAGTACTGAACAAATCACGATCCAAACATCTACACCCAGCTTTGCAGAAATTTTCTTATCGGTCATTCCTTCTAACCCGATTGCTTCCCTTGCACAAGGCAATATTTTGCAAGTTATTGTTTTTTCTGTATTTCTTGGAATTTCTATCAATTTATCCGGAGAAAAAGGAAAACCTCTTCTTAAGGTGTTAGAGTCTTTAGCTGATGTGATGTATCGTTTAACTTCGATTATTATGGAATTTTCTCCGATTGGTGTTTTCGCGATTATGGCTTGGGTTTCTGGCTCTTTTGGCATTATGATTTTATTGCCGCTTTTAAAGTTTTTGGTTCTCTATTATGTCGCTTGTGCCTTGCACATGCTGATTATTTTCTGTGGGGGATTGAAGTTGATTGCTAAGCTCAGCCCATGGCCCTTTTTTAGAGGGATGAGCGACGCAATTATGGTGGCTTTTTCGACATGTAGCAGTGCGGCGACCCTTCCTGTTTCTATGCACTGCGTGCAGCAAAATCTCGGCGTTTCTAAAAACCTCACACGCTTTATTCTTCCTTTAGGGTCTACAATCAATATGAATGGGGCAGCTTTGTTCCAGGGAATGAGTGCCATTTTTATTGCTCAAGCATATGGCATACATTTAAGCTTTCAGTCATTAATTATCCTGGTCGTGACGGCATCGCTATCAGCTATTGGTGCTGCTGGCATCCCAGGAACAGGCTTTATCATGCTTTCTGTTGTCTTTAGTTCTGTTGGGATCCCTATCGAAGGACTGGCATTGCTTGCTAGTATCGATCGTATTAGAGAAATGATGTCAACAGTCGTGAACGTTTTAGGGGATGCTGTTTGTGCTGTTTATATCGCTAAGCAAGAAGGAGAACTTGATGAAAGACAGTACTACCATAGTGAACTTGTGGAAATGGAAGCCGTTAAAAGCTAAGTTCTTAGGCTTGTAGAGCTGTCATTTTTCTCAAGCGCGCTTTAACGCGCGCAAAGTAAAAATTTACTGTTCATCCTGTGACAACGTATAACCTGGTTTCCCATCAAAAGTATAGAGAGATTCTGTCTGAGTAAAATCGATGTTTTGTTTAGCTAGCTCAATAAGTAGGTGAGCAATAGCTTCAGGTTTTAAAGGAGAATTTTTTGCAGAAACAAAGCGGCATCGCCAACTATCCACGCAGACGGTTTCCGGCGCTTTATCGGGCCATACTTTAGCTCCTCGATTGCTAATCATTTTTAATTGGAAAGGTCCAGTCGCTACGTTTTCTAAGAGCTTATGCAGCTCTTCTGCTGATTTTGTATAATCGATAAAAACATCCACTCCAACAAGCTGTTTTTCTTGATACATCGTTTGGTGGGTAGGTGTTTTATGAAGATTTTTTGAAGATTGGTAGTGGACGGGCTTGAGATGTTTGGGGAGTTGACCAAGGCGTTGAATGACGGCTTGGGCAAACTCTTTAGTCCCCACTTTTTCTTTACTGACATCAGGTTTATAGATGTCGTACGTATGAATGCCATCTTCCATGGTTTTTAACCACGCATTATGGATTTTAGCAGCTTCGTTTGGAAGCTCTACATGAATAAGCATGAGAACTGCCGCAAGAATCAACCCTGAGGGGTTGGCGAGATTCTGGCCTGCCCTTCTTGGAGCAGAACCGTGAATTGCTTCGAACATGGCTCCAGCTTCCCCAATGTTGGCCGATCCTGCAAGGCCAACGGAGCCTGCAATTTGCGCAGCTACATCAGAAAGAATGTCTCCATAAAGATTCGGCATAACAATAACTTCGAAATTTTCGGGGGAATCTGCTAATTTTGCTGCACCGATATCAACAATCCAATGATCGGCCGTAATCGTTGGATATTCTTTGGCGATTTCGTCGAAAATTTTATGGAATAAGCCATCAGATAGTTTGAGGATGTTGTCTTTGATAAAGCAGGTCACTTTTTTTCGATTATTTGCTAAAGCGTATTCAAAAGCATAGCGGATAATTTTCTCAGAACCTGGTCGAGAGATGATTTTTAAAGCATGAACAGTGTCTTGGGTCTGTCGATATTCGATACCAGTGTAAAGATCTTCTTCATTCTCACGCACAATGACGACATCCATGTCAGGATGTTTGGTAGCCACATAGGGAGCGTAAGCTACACAGGGTCTTATATTGGCATAAAGGCCTAAAGTTGTCCTTATGGTTACATTTAAACTTTTAAATCCTCCGCCTTGAGGGGTGGTGATGGGAGCTTTTAAAAAACCTTGGGATTTGCGAATAGTCTCCCAGGTGGAAGGTTCAATTCCAGTGGGAAATCCCTTTAGGTAAACCTTTTCCCCAATTTCAACATGCTGGATGTCGAGCGGGGCGCCAGAAGCCTCCAAAATATTTAATGTCGCTTTCATGATCTCTGGGCCGATGCCATCTCCTTCTGCTACAGCTATAGAAATTTTTTTTTGAGCATGCATGATTTTTCCCTCTAAGAATTTACATTCTTGAGCCTAATCCTTGGATGATTTAAAATCTAGCCATAAACCCAAATCGCCTTAGGCGTCCCCCCTCGGCCAAATACCCGAGGTTATGGTTAATTAATCTTTTCTAATCATAAGAATTTCAGCCCAGCTCTGGCAATTCCAATGAGGCTATTTTCTGACATGGAACGTATATAATGATTTTAAATGAACTTTTGAAAGACGTAGAAAGCAATATCTCTTTCTTTGTGCAGAACATTAATCAGGAAGAGGTCGAAAAGGCTTTCCAGCTACTAAAAAAATGCAAGGGAATGATTTTTTTTACGGGAGTAGGCAAAAGTGCGATTGTAGCGAATAAAATTGCGGTGACCATGACTTCCACTGGAACCCGTGCTTTTTTTGTGTCGCCGATCGACGCGTTGCATGGAGATATCGGATTGATTGGAAGAGAAGATCTCCTTGTTGTATTAAGTAAAAGTGGCGAATCTGATGAGCTCATTAACCTTATTCCCTATGTGCGCAATAAAGGCGCCGATATTATTGCTATTGTAAGCAATCCTAAGAGTCGCTTAGCAAAAGCTGCGAATGCAAAAGTTGTTCTCCCTGTTAAAAGAGAGCTCTGTCCTTTCAATATGGCTCCGACAACGTCTACACAAATTCAGATGATTTTCGGTGATGTTTTAGCTGTTGGACTGATGCACGAGAAAAATTTTTCCTTAAATGATTATGCGATGAACCATCCTGCTGGGTCTATAGGAAAAAGAATTCTTTTAAAAGTCAGTGATTTAATGTTAAAAGATACACAGATTCCTATGGCTTTACCTGAGGACAAGCTAATTGATACATTGGTCGAGCTTTCTGATAAAAAAGCAGGATGCGTTCTTGTGACTGATCAGCATTTGCAATTAATGGGCATTTTTACAGATGGAGACCTGAGGAGAGCATTGCAACGTTTAGGCTCAGATGTCCTACAATATAGGATGAAAGATTTAATGAACGCAGAATGCCGCACGATTTATTCCAACAGCCTTGCTTTAGAGGCGATGCAAATGATGGAAAACCCCTCTTCTCCTGTGATGGTTCTTCCGGTCGTCGATGAGTCAGGATGTGTGATTGGCTTGATTAAAATGCATGATATCTTGCAATCAGGACTTTAAAGAAAACAAATGAACCTTAGGCGACTTGTCTACCACAAACGACAATTATGAAAGCAAGAAATTATCAGCTAACCCGCTATCCTGTTGGCAGTTTACGAGAGATTTTTTTCGTCTCTTGGCCGCTAATTGCAGGGCTTTTATCTGGTAGCATTATGATGTTTGCCGATCGCGTCTTTTTAGCAAACTACGATCTTGCAGCCCTCAATGCTTCGGCAAATGCAGGGATGGCCTTTTTTGCCATGGCCATTCTTCCCATGGTAATCGCGGGGATGTCGGAAGTGTTTGTTGGAAGGTTGAATGGCGAAGGACAAAAAGAAAGAATCGGCCTTTCGGTTTGGCAGATGATCTGGTTTAGCTTAATCACCGCTCCATTCTTCTCTTGGGGTGGTAGGCTTCTCTCACCGCTATTCTCTTATGGAAGCGTTAATATCGATTTAGAAGCAGATTACTTTATTATGAGCTGTGACTTTGGCGTATTTTGGGTATTATCTTCTGCACTTATGGGATTTTACATCGGCCTTGGTTATTCAAGAATTGTGATGTTGGCTACTTTTATTGCCAACTTACTCAATGTCTTATTGGATTACTTACTTGTGTTTGGTATCGGCCCCTTTCCAGAGCTAGGGATTAGAGGAGCGGCCCTCGCGACAGGCGTTGCTGCCATCTTTCAAATGGTTTTTTTCTCTATTGGTTTTCTTTCCACAAAAAATAACCGCATTTTTGGTACCCATTGTTGTGTTTTTGATAAAAAACTTTTTTTAGAAAGTGTGAGTATCGGTATTCCTGCAGGTCTTGGTCGATTTGTTGAAGTTGTCGCCCATGCTGTATTCTTTCGCATTGTTTCCTATTCAGGAGAATTACAACTGACGATTGTCGCCCTAGTTCAAAGTATCTATGTCTTATTTTCCTTTTCATCTGAAGGTCTCTGCAAAGCCGTAACAGCCATTGCATCTAATTTAATTGGGGCAAAGCAAATGGGCATGATCGGTAAAGTTATCCGCTCTGCCATGCTTCAGCACACATTAGTTACAGCAGGCTTCGCTATCTTTCTTTATTTCAATGTAGACCAAGTTATTAGCCTGTTTATTCCTGAAACAGAAAGCCATCTCCTTGAAAATCAAGACTTCATAAAAGCTACAGGTATTGCGCTTTTTTGGATGGGTATTTTCTTTTTGATGGATGGTTTAAGTTGGACTATAGTGGGCCATTTGATGGCTGCCGGAGATACAAAATTTATTTTCTGGTCTGCTGTAGGAATGAACTGGATTGCTTACGTATTGCCAGTTGCTTTTGGAATTACTTATCTTGGGTGGGGGGCTCAAGAAGCTTGGATGGTCATCGCTTTTGCCAGTTTTCTATTTTTTTGTGTCGTCGTTTGGCGTTATTTATCAAAACGTTGGTTAGTCGCTCTCAATCATACTCAGCAGGAACTTGAAGCAGAATACAGCCAATACCCGCAAAGCTCTAAGTAATTGATTTTCTTAAGAAAATTCCTTAGACTCATCTGCAAAATAAAAAGGATTTCTATGCGCATAGCTCTTTTGTGGCTCAGCCTTTTTAATACTTTTCTTTGGTGTGATGATGCTCAACCCAAAGGTCCTGAAATGCCACTCGGGCCTTATGTCCCCTCGGGCCCCAAGACTCCTGTCGGCCCTACAACAATAGAGGAGCCTTTTGGACTGCAAAGCAGTTATCCAAGGCTCGAGTTGGAAACATCAAATAAACAAATCATTCGTCGCTGATCTGAAAGGCCATATCTTCCGTCTCTTTAAGTAAAGTGTTGATTGCTAAAAAGATATCTGGACGATGATCGGGGATCGTATTGAAAATTAAATTTAGAGTTGTTTTGTTCGGAATATCTTTCAAAAGCATTTCAAACGCTTTAGTAATTAAAGCAACTTCAAAAGATGCAAAGAAAATGGTGAAAGCCGCATGTGTTAGCCGAGGCTGAAGCCTGAGGATGCATCTTAGAACATTAGAAAGGTATTGTGCATTCTCTTCAGAATTAAGTCGTTTTATGCTGCTAAAGATTGAAGGGAGATGCTTTTCTTGTAGTTGAAATGAAGCTGAGAGGATATGCAAGTAATTGGTTCTCCAAACTTTCTCCATACCTCGTAGTTGCTTGTATAAATATTTAGGATCGCCAAAAGTATCAAAACACCGCAGATAAAAATGAGCTTGGATCGCTAGTTTTGATTTGAAAACAGATAAACGTAAGGAATGGGTTTTTTGGAGAATGGCATGAATGACTTCTTGGGATTCATTCTCGAGAATAGCATTTACTTCCCTATCATCCAGGGGGGTGAATGTAAAATAGAGAAAGAAAAAGGCCGTCAAAGTTTCTGAACGGTCAAAGCCCTCCTCGGAATCCAAAAAAGTTGTTAAAATGTCTGAGAGTGAATTTTTCGCTTTTACTTTTGAAAAGAATGTGATTAGCTTTTCGCTTATATTTGCGGGTTGTTGGTAGTAATCCGGAGCACATTTTATCATTTCTCTCACAAGCCACTTGCGACTTGAGTCACTAAGCGATTTAAAAAATTGGACAGATTCATTTTCAGGGAGAGAGTCTAGAAGTTGGGGGAGAGAAGTGGACGGATCAATGGTAAGCTCAAATCCTTCTCGAATAAAAGGCAAAAGTGTTTCTTCTGCTATAGGGCTTTCAATAGGGTTGAGGAGGATATGGCGAATGTTTTCACAAGTTTCAAAGATCATTTTGAGATCTCCAAGCGTTAGTGAATAGTTGGATGGAGGTTTAAGTGTGTCGGCGTTTTTACAATCACCCAATGTTTCAGGGCTCAGGAGGAGTTTATTTCCAAGGATGAATGCAAGAAGAGCGTTCGCTTCATCTTTTGATAGCATAGACGTACCTTCTTCATGCAGAGAATGCTTGCGTTCAACTTTCATAGAATCTGCTGGGACCTGAATAGTATCTTGGAAGAGTTGAAAGCGTGGTGAGTTACCGGATTTATGTGCTTGAGGGCTTTTTCCAGAATAGCATGGTAAGATTTCTTTATTAACTTTTGCAAAAGCATTTTCAAATTCTTCTTTCAAAGCAATCTTTTTGGCTTTATCTGACATGTGACCATTTACCAAGTCAAAAGATTTTCTGATACTGGTTAGTGTTGCTAAGGAGAGAGTTTGCTTTTCAAGACTTTTTACATGGCTTACAATATCTTTGGTGAGTGAATGAGGAGTTACCCATCTTTTTTCACGAATCGCAAGAAAGATGCGTTGGATAAGAACACCAATATTGTGGCTAAGCCGGGAATAGCAATTAGCAATTTCGCTTTCATTTTTAAAGATTAAAGCTTGGAAGTTTTTATGGGAGATTCCATTAATTGTATTCATTAGTAATCGTCCTTAATAAAATTTTAGTGGACCATCCTAGCGAATTCTTGGAATTTAAAGATAGATGAAAAAAGAATGCAAACTAAAGCAGAATTTCTTTCAGTTCTTCATAGGATCGTTTAGAGAAGAAAGGAAAAAAAAGTGACTTCTCATTTTTTAAATGAGCTTTAATGCCGTAAAGGTAGGTTCGATCTTCCCAGGTTAAATTCTGAATGTCACTGATGGGAAGAGATAACAAAACTTTGCCTTTTTTGAAGTAGTGCAGAACATTATCCTCTGTAAGGTAAATTTTATAAGGATTCACCTCGAGTTTTTGCAACAGTCGATAAGGAACAAGCCCAATGACCATTATCCCTGCTGCAAGCAAAAAAATCCATAAGCCCCAAATACTTAAAGTTTCCAAGGGCATGAGTGTTCCTGCCAAAAGCAAGGATAGGGCGCCGCAACCGGCAAATAGAGTTCCTTGTACTACTGTTTTGTAAAGAAGATTGGGTCTAACTGAAGTCCAAAAAACGTATTGCGTGTTCATAAGATCCCAAAAAGGAGTTGCATCTTAAAGCCTTCTTCTAGCAACCTTGTTGGTTTAGGTCCTAATTCCCAATCCTTGTAAAATGAGGATGTAATGTCTTCCCACGAAATAATCTACTTTCTTATGATAATGGTATTTATTCTTGGATATAGCCTGATTACCATCGAACACTACACGAAAATTAATAAGGCTGCTATTGCCTTGCTCATGGCAGTATTATGCTGGTGCTTACAGTTTAGCGATAAAACAATCCATATCAACGATCATGTTAGCTCACTTTTAGCGCATTTAGCGGACATAAGTCAAATTATTTTTTTTCTGTTAGGGGCCTTAACAATAGTAGAGACGATCAATGTGCATCAAGGCTTTTCTATGATCTCCGAATTAATTAAGTACCGCTCTAAACGGAAAGTTTTATGGGTTATTAGCATACTCACATTTGTGTTATCCGGTATTCTAGACAACTTAACGACAACGATTGTGATGATTAGCATTCTTCAAAAACTTGTAGAGGATAAAGAAGACAGGTGGTTGATAGGCGGGGCTATTGTGATTGCGGCGAATGCTGGAGGAGCGTGGACGCCTATTGGAGATGTGACAACCACAATGCTCTGGATTGGTGGGCAAGTGACAACGCAAGAAGTGATGAAAACACTCTTTATCCCCAGTTTGATTTCTGCAGCGATCCCTGTTGCTGTTCTCTCCTGCTTTTTAAAGGGATCTATTGAGCAGCCTGCAAATGCTTTCATTTCGGTTAAAGAGCCTTCCTCCAAATTGATGTTCTTTCTTGGGGTAGGAGGGCTTATTTTTGTGCCGATCTTTAAAATTTTAACGGGTCTTCCTCCCTACATGGGTGTGCTTTTTGCCGTAGGGGCTCTATGGTTAGTGACGGACAGAATTCACCATCAATACCCTGAGCGCAAGCACCTAAGAGTTCCCGATGTTCTATCCAAAATTGACATTTCTAGTACACTATTTTTCTTAGGCATTCTCCTTTGCGTCAATGCTCTTGAGGCGGGAAAAATTTTGCGGGATTTATCTTTGGCTTTTGATTCCTATATCGGCAATTCTAATCATATTGCATTAGCTATTGGATTCGCCTCTGCAATTATTGATAATGTTCCTCTGGTAGCTGCTTCTACAGCAATGTATGAACTCAGTCGGTTTCCAACAGATAGTCTTTTTTGGCAGCTTATCGCTTATTGTGCCGGAACTGGGGGTAGTATTTTAATCATTGGCTCTGCAGCTGGTGTGGTTTTTATGGGCTTAGAAGACGTAGACTTTTTTTGGTATTTGAGACGAATTAGTCTACCTGCTCTCCTAGGCTACATTGGCGGCTTCATTGCCTACTTTCTTATTTAAATCGACAGCAGCGATTTTTACGTAAGCACTCTTGCGGTTGTTATTTGCTTTTCTTCAGGAATGCGGACAAAGATTGCGAAGAGTAGATTCCATAAAACATAGAGAGAAAGTAGTGATAGGGAGCGCTTTTGAAGAAAAGCATGCTCTAGGGAGAGTCTCGGTGTTTTTTCTAACCGAAAGAGATCAAACAGAAGCTTACCCTTCTTGCTTTGCCTCTCTCTTTCTGATGGGCTTTCTGAAGGCTGTTCTTTAGCCCATTCCTCAATCAAATATAAATCCCATGCTCTTTTAAGTTGGGAATATTGCTCAACAATCGAATTGTTTTCTATATTTCCTTCTAAATATCTCGTAATAAGGTAATTTTCTGAAGGCAGATGATCAGAGAAAGAAATGTAAGTTCCTCCATAAGTTCTATTCTCATAGGCAAAACCAAGAGCTAAAATAGGGAACAGCCAGATGAGCTGATTAGAACCCTCTACTTTTAATAAGAGCATAATGGGCACTGATATTGCTAAAAAAACCCATGCCCACTCCAAGGGTGAGACTGCTAAAAAAAAAGCGAAGGCACTTTTAATCTTATCAAAAAAAGGCTGCGCGTAAGCTTTCTGTATTGTCCCATACTGCGCATTCAAAGCGCTTCGCTCATGTTTTGATAATTGTATTTGATTTTGCTCCATCACAGACTCATAAACGAGGAGTTGAGATTTATAGTGATAGATAGACCCTAAAAAGGGATAAAGAAGAATCCAGAGAAATGCGCCAAGTCCAAAGCAAAGCTGTAAAATGCATAGGACACGCTTTTTAAAGGGCAGGAAAACATTATGAGATACCATGTGTCTTTACCATTTATAGAAAAACATAAAAATGATCTATTCCTTCAATTTCCGTCAACATGCAAAAAAACATTCTTCACATGCCTCTGAAGAAGATTCACGATGGCAAAGCAAAAAGGAAGGTTTTTTGAAAATAGCTTCTAAATGATAAGGGCTTTAAAAAAAATGCTTGGCGTCTGTTGCGCAAAAATTGCTTTCGCTTGTAGAATCTTTTTTAGAAAACAGCTTTTAGACAACTAATTTGGGCTGAGCGATGAGGAAGGTTCAGGCTTTAAACTGACAATTTTCACTCTTCTATTCACAAAAATGGGAGGATGTTTGGCTTCTTCGTATCCTTGTGATAGGCGAAACCATTTTTCGTGTCTAATTTTTTATGCCTCTTGGGGTGTCTGTGAAGGCCTATTTCATAAAAAAAAAGAAAAAAACACAAATGGCGCTTGCGAAATAATGTTCTGCTGAAGTATTGTTATTGCATTGAAGCGCTCCGAACGTAACGAACGAAGCGAAGCAAAATGATCGACCGAGAGTCGATCGACAGTTCTTTGACAAAGTGAAAAAGACAATGTACAAGCACAAAAAATGAAGCTTGTGCGATAGCCCGTTAAATAGAAATGTTTAACAG